>NZ_RZRQ01000504.1:0-3070 GCF_003997785.1 Mesorhizobium sp. M7D.F.Ca.US.004.01.2.1
GGTTTCGGCGACGCCCGGCACCTTGAACAATTCGATCTGGCGCAGCTTCTGGATGAACGACACCACTTCGGCCGAAAGCCGTTGATTGGCCTGTGGCACCTTGCGGCGCACGATCTCCAGCTCGCGCTCGGCATTGGGATAGTCGACCCAGTGATAGAGACAGCGCCGTTTCAGCGCGTCATGAATCTCGCGGGTGCGGTTGGTGGTGATGATGACGATCGGCGGTTCTTCCGCCTTGATGGTGCCGAGTTCAGGCACCGTCACCTGGAAGTCGGACAGGATTTCGAGCAGGAAAGCCTCGAACGCCTCGTCGGTGCGGTCGAGCTCGTCGATCAGGAAGACCGGGGCGGCGCCCGTCTTGCCGGTCAGCGCATCGAGCACCGGGCGGCGGATCAGGTATTTTTCGGAGAAGACATTGCGCTCCATGGCGGAGCGCTCAACCTTGCCGGCCGCCTCCTCCATGCGGATCTCGATCATCTGCGCGGCGTAGTTCCACTCATAGACGGCGGAAGAAACGTCGAGGCCTTCATAGCATTGCAGACGGATGAGCCGGCGGCCAAGCGCCTGTGCCAGCACCTTGGCAATCTCGGTCTTGCCTACGCCGGCTTCGCCCTCGAGGAATAGCGGCCGCTTCATGCGCAACGACAGGAACAGCACGGTCGCCAGCGACCGGTCCGCCACATAATCCGCGCCGGTCAGGAGATCGAGCGTCTCGTCGATCGTCCGCGGCGCGGCGCGCGGTTTCAACTCGGTCATTCTTTCTCCGTGAACGCCGCCGCTCCGCTTTCCAGTACGTGGTAGCCGCGGGCGTGGTAGATCAGCGGCCGCAAATTATCGCCCATCCGCAGACCTGTCACCTTGCCAAAAAGCACACGATGGGTGGCCAGGTCCTTGGTGTCGATCAATTCGCAGTCGAACACGGCGAGCGCGCCTTTTAGGGTTGGCGCGCCGGTGGAGATCACGTCCCATTCGCCGAGCGCGAAACGCTCCTCGACTGGCAGGCCGGTGATGCCGGAAAAGCCGACCGACAGCGGCTCCTGGTGCGAAGCCAGCGTGTTCAAGGCAAATTTGCCGTTTTTAACGAACGGCTCGTTCTTGAGATTTTCGCGGTTGAGACAGACCAGAATGGTCGGCGGAGTGTCCGACACCGAACAGGCGGCGATCACCGTCGCGCCGCGCTTGCCGGCCGGCCCGTCGGTGGTGACCACATGGACGTGGCCGGCAAAGTGGCTCATTGCGTCGCGATAGGCCTGCGGCCCAATGTCGTTCTTCTTCAGCACCGGAAATTTTCCATGGTCATGACCCTATCGCTATATATGGCGACATACGACATGCCACAAGCGAGGCGACGGCTGGACCTCGGCTCATCTCCTTGAATTCGCATGTTGCACCAAGGCCGGGCAGCCTTTAGGTCTTGGCGGGAATTGGCGCCTGCAAGATGTCGCCAGCTTGGAGGAATTCTTCACCAGGATGCGACCCAGGGTAACGACAACGGCCGCATTGGTCTGGCTGTTCATGGCCAGCGCCGCCAGCGCCCAGACGCTGCTGGTCGGCGTCGCCGCGCCCCTGTCGGGACCATCGGCCATTCTCGGCAAGCAGATCGAGGCCGGCACCGGTCTGGCGGCCGAAGCGAACGGCATCGCACTCAAGACCGTGGATGATGCCTGCACCGCCGACGGCGGCGCTGCTGCGGCCAGGGAATTCGCCGCGGCCAAGGTCAGCATCGTGGTCGGCTTTCTCTGCACCGAGGCGATCGAGGCGGCGATGCCGATCCTCAAGGACGCCGGCATTCCAGTCATCACCGTTGGCGTGCGAACCGAAAGCCTGACCGACCGCCACGCCAAGACCGGCTGGCCGGTCTATCGCCTCGGGCCACGCGGCGACGATGAGCGCAACACCGTCGCCTCTGCCCTCACCCATCTGTGGCAGAACGAGCTGTTCGCCATCATCGACGACGGCACCATCTATGGCCGTGAGATCGCCGAGACGCTGCGGGCAGCGGCCGAGCAGGCGGCGCTGAAACCGGTATTCGTCGATACGTTCCGGCCACAGCTCGACAATCAGATCGGCATGATCGGTCGGCTGAAGAAGGCCGGCGCCACGCATGTTTTTGCCGGCGGCGACGGCGACGACATCGCTATCATGGGCCGCGATGCCGCACAGCTCCAGGCCGGTATCGTCTTTGCCGGCGGCGAGAATCTGCGCACACCGCCGGGCGATGTGCCTTATGCCGTGGGCACACTGATGATCGCACCGCCGGAATGGGCCGATGTCGCCGACCCCAAAGTTCTGGCAGCCTTCGCCACGCAGAAGATCGTGCCTGACGGCTATACGCTGCCCGCCTTTGCGGCGGTCGAAATCGCCAAGGCGGCGGCAGGCTTGTCTGAAAGCTCGGGCAAGCCGCTGGCTGAAGCCCTGACCGGACAGGATTTCACCACTGCGATCGGGCCGATCCGCTTTGATGCGAAAGGCGATCTCAGCCAGAGCCCCTATCGCGTCTTCCGCTTCGACGGCACACGCTTTGCGCCCTTGGAAAGCAACTGATGTTTCGCACCGGCCCGCGCAACCTGATCACCGACATTGCCGGCCTGCGCGTCGGCAATGCGTCGGATGCCAGGCTGAAATCAGGCGTCACGACGATCCTTTGCGATGGGCCGACGGTGGCGGGCGTCCAGATCCTGGGCGGTGCGCCGGGCACCCGCGAGACCGATCTGCTCGAGCCGCACAATTCGGTCGAGGTGGTGCACGCCGTGGTGCTTTCTGGCGGCTCGGCTTTCGGCCTCGACGCGGCATCCGGGGTGCAGGCGGCCTTGCGCGAACGCGGCATCGGCCTGGAGGTCGGTGGTTTTCGCGTGCCGATCGTGCCATCGGCGATCCTGTTCGACCTGCGCAATGGCGGCGACAAGGATTGGGGCCGTTATCCACCCTACCGTGAGCTTGGCTATGAAGCAGTGCAAACCGCCACCGTCGATTTCCAACTCGGCACGATCGGTGCCGGCACCGGTGCATTGACCTCAGGGCTGAAGGGCGGTCTCGGCTCCGCCTCGACGCTGCTGGACAGTGGCATCAC
>NZ_RZRQ01000505.1:0-3060 GCF_003997785.1 Mesorhizobium sp. M7D.F.Ca.US.004.01.2.1
CGGCAACGGCTACCCACCCGAGTTCAGTGGCGGCGTGCAGTCGAGCACGCACCATCTGGCCGAACAGCTGGTCGAACATGGGCATGAAGCCGCGGTGCTCGCCGCCCTGTTCGGCGATGGTGTCTTCGGCTTCAAGGCGCGCGCCAAGATGAAGCTGTTGCGGCAGCCGGCGGTCATCGACAGCTATCCCGGCTATCCGGTGGTGCGGGCCTGGTTTCCCTGGGAAGCGGCGGCCTTTGCCGTCGACAGGCTGAAGCCGGATGTGGCCGTGGTCCAGTGCCACAAATCGGTGCCGATCGGCAAGGCGCTGCAGGCCGAGGGCGTGCCTCTGGTCGTCTATCTCCGCAATGTCGAGTTCCACGAACTGGGCGGCGATCTGCGCGAATTGCATTCAGCGCTTTACATCGCCAATTCGGACTTCACCGCGCGCACCTACAGACAAGAGTTCGGCATCGAGGCGGCGGTGATCCCGCCGACCATCAACCCGGCGCATTACTCGACGCCGACGACGGGCCAGTTCGTCACGCTGATCAATCCTTACGAGGAAAAGGGGTTTGAGCTCGCGGTGCGCATCGCCGGCGCCTGCCGCGAAATCCCGTTCCTGTTCGTCGAAAGCTGGAAGCTCGAGGAGGATCATCGGGAGCGGATCGAACAGACGATAGCGCCTTTGGGCAATGTCGTGCTGGAGAGCCGCACCAGCGACATGAAGACGGTCTATGGCCGCACGAAGATCCTGCTTGCTCCCAGCAAGTGGGAAGAGGCCTGGGGCCGCGTCGCGTCGGAGGCCCATTGCAGCGGAATCCCGGTTGTCGGCTCGCGGCGCGGCGGTCTGCCCGAGGCGATCGGCTCGGGGGGCGTGGTACTCGACTACGATGCTCCGCTTGCCGACTGGGTCGCGGCCGTCAGGCGGCTGTGGAACGACAACCAGGAATATGACCGGCTCTCAGGCCTCGCGCGCAGCTTCGCCGGGCGCCCGGAACTCGATCCCGATCGCCAGTTCATGACCTTCTTCTCGATACTCGACAGAGCCGTGCAGCAGCGCGCGCGGCAGGCCGCATAGGCGTTTTGGATCAGGCCGGTCGCTTGACCCGGTTTTTCAGCGTTTCATAACCGCGGGCGCCAAGCAGGGCGCGAGCAATGGTCTTGGCAGCACTCTTGCGGCCCTCCTGCGACTTGATCTGCCGCAGCCGTGCAGGCAGGTTGCGGGCTGCCTGGCTAAGTGCCGGCAGCGACAGCGTGTCGGGAAAGCTGACCATATGCGTTTCGACGCACAGCACCGGCTTGCCGGACAGTTCGGTGATCCTCAGCGCCTGTTCGTGCTCGCTCTCGATGAACAGGATGGCATCGGATTTGCGATAGAAATCGGCCTTGAAACTGCCATGCGCGCCAAGCCGTTGCCGTTCCGCCTTGCTTGGCAGATCGAGCATGATCAGCTGGTCGTATTTGATCTCGTGCTTGGCGAGCCATGCCTCGGTCAGCGCGCGGTATTTCTCCAGCCGGCTGGTGACCAGCCAGCCGATCTTGTGGGTCGCAACATGGAGCGGCCGCGCTTCGCTGAGGAATTTCTCGTAGGCGGGGCCGTCGTCGTTTTCCGCCTCTGTCGGGTCGAGGCACAGCACGCCATCGATGTCGACGCAGCATTGCGCCAGGAATTTGTGGTGCATGAAGTTCCACTGGAACATGCGCGGATGCGGCACGACCTCGAAGACGAGGTCGGTTTCCTGGTGCTGCGGCTCAAGGCCGAACACGGCGGCAAAGGTGAAATCCGCCTCGATGCCGGCCGCCTGGATGCGGGCGCGCGCGTCGCGCATGGCGTTGCCGCCGGCGACGCTGTCATCGATCACCAGCACCTTGCGCATCTCGGAGACCTTGCGATCGAGAGCGGCACGGCGCTTGGTGACGCCTGACGTGTAGATCCGCCCAGCCAGGAAGCTGTCGAGATCGGTCATCGGGATGTTCGCCGCAAGGCTGACCAGCGTTGCCGCCAGCACGCCGCTTCTCGGCACGCCAACGACCAGGTCGATGTCGCGCGGCAGCCGGTGCAGGCCCCTGACAATGGCGTCGTTCATATCGGAGATCGATCGGTAGTGCATGGTTCAGACCTGGTCCTGGAAGGGATGTCCGTAGCTGTCGAAGGCGACCAAATTATTGCGCTTCGCGCGGCGCTGCCGCGGGCAGCCTTGCCGGCAGCATCTTAAGAGCCTCGCGCAAGGCTTCGCGGCCGGAGGCGAATGCCAGGGCGATGACGATGGTGATGAGGTAAGCGAGCACGGCGCCGCTGGCCAGGGCAACGACATGCTGCTGCGGCAGTAGTGGCTTGATGAACCAGATCGTGGCCAGCGCCAGATGGGCGCCAAGCACGAACGGCGCTGCCGCGCGAAACACGTGATGCGCCTGCAGCGGTCCGCTCTTGCCGACATAGAGCCACAGGAACGGTGTCCGCAGATACTCGCTGATCGCATAGGCAATCGCCACGCCCAGCGCCCCATATGGCAGGCCGAGCATGAAGGCCAGCACCGATGTCACGGCCGTTATGATACCCCAGCGCATGAAGTCGCCGGAGCGGCCCTGGCTGACGAAAAGCCACCCGGCCGGATTGTTGAGCGGCTGCAGCAGCCCGGCAAAGCCGAGCGCCAGGAAAATCGAGGCACTTGCGCGCCATTGCTCACCGAGCACGAAGGGGATCAGCACATCCGACATCGCGGTGGCGAAGGCGACGCCGGGAAGCGCCACCAGCAGGATCAGCGGCATGACGCGCAGATAGGCGCTGCGGTAGCGATCCGGCTCGTCCTTCAGCCTTGAGAGCGCCGGAACCATGACTTTCGACAAGGGATTGGTGATTTGGCTCAGCGGAAACAGAAGCAGCTTGTAGGCGCGATCATAGAGGCCGAGCTGCGCCTCGCCCCAGTATTTGCCGATCAGCACATTGTCGAGGTTGCGGGCAAAGAAATTGGCGAAGTTGAAGCCGGTGATGCCGGCGCCGAAATTTATCAGCTCGCTGATGCCGGCGACCTTGCGCGGCAGGCCCGGACGCCAGCGCGAGCTCGCCCAGTAGCAGAG
>NZ_RZRQ01000506.1:0-3055 GCF_003997785.1 Mesorhizobium sp. M7D.F.Ca.US.004.01.2.1
GGTCGAAGCCGCTGACCTGTCGGATGACGACGAAGACGGCGACGATGAAGAAGGCGAAGATGAGGACGAAGACGACGCCGAGGACAGCGTGAAGGCTGAAGGCGACGACGAAAAGTCCGAAGAAGAAGCTGAAGACGGCGAGTCCGAAGAGGACGACGACAAGGAAGAAGCAGCCTGATTTTTTCAGCTGCCGGTTCTATCGATGGCAGGGCGGCGCTGACGCGCCGCCCTTTTCTGTCAGTCGTCCCGGATGCTAACCCGGTCAGTTCTCAAGAATGCTGACGCGCACGCTGTTTTCGTAGACGTCGACCTGGATCAGCGGTTCGCCATTGACGATGGCGCGCTTGGTCGAGGAACTCATCGCGCCGCCGCGCTCCAGCATGCGTTGCAGATCGGCGCGCTGGTCGTTGGTCCTGAACCAGCCATCGCCCTCATCGTCGCTGTCGCGGCGGTGGAATTTGTGCCAGTTGGCGCGGTCCTGCCTCACCATTTGCGCGGCGTTGTCCAGCGCATAGCCGTCACTCGCCTGATGATCGCGATCGGAAATGCGCGCGACATAGGATCCCAGCATATCGTCGGCATGAGCCGCGACGACGCCAAGCAGTGACGCCAGCAGAAGGCCTGCCGCGGTTACGATTCCAGATTTTCTCATGATTACCCCCCTTTACCCCTAGCGATAATATCCGGTCTGCCAGGGCCGCTTGCCGAACTCAGGCGATGGCGTCCCGCGGCTGACATAAACTGAAACGGCGTTTGCCTGGCAATGGTGCGCCGAGCGCCAGACCGCCGTCAAGTCACGCCATCAATGTCAGGCTGTCTTTGAGCCGGGGCTACTTGGTGTAGCCGTTGGGAGGCATGCGCTGACCTGCTGCCGGCGCCGGGGCGCTCGGCGGGGCGGGTTGGTTCTCGGCGTTTCCCGAGGGGGCTGCGGAGGCGGTGGCCGTTGCCGGCGCAGTGCCTGCCGCCGGAGCAGCGCCTGCCGCCGGCGCGGTGCCTGTGGTCGGCGCGGCACCTGTCGCTGGCGCGGCGGTTGGCGCCGGTGCTGGGAAGTCGGGACCGGTAACGCCGCCACGAATGACCATCGGGCCTGGCTGGAAGCCATGCCTGGCCTCTGGCTTGTTCGGTATGGCCGCCACCTTTTCATAGGTGACGTCGGGCTCTGCTGCGCCAAGTGCCAGCACCGACGGCGCATGCTTGGTTTTCGCTGCTTCGGCGGTTTTAGGCTGGTCGGGGATACCGACCCTGACAATCGACGGTGTCGAGGACGGCGCACTGGGAAAAACCAGCGACGATGCCTGGGCCCCACCGCTCGCCGCAGCCAGAACGATCCCCATCAGTATGCGCACGGACACTGATATAGCTCCCCTTTTGCCCAGAAGCTGCTCAATAGCAGGCCGTGATTGACGTGGGCTTTCGTCGAAACGTAGCATTTTAGGAATTGATAAATCACCAATGCCCTGTGTTGCCACAGTCGCCTTGCCCAACAGCCGGCTTGCCCAACGGCCGCCATCGTACTACGCACCCCGGCATCTGTGAGGTGACGAGAGTGGCTGAAATACTTGCCGTCGGCGAGGCGCTGGAGCGGGCGCTGGCGCTGCTCAGGGGTGGCGATGTCGTCGCCATCCCGACGGAAACCGTCTACGGGCTTGCCGGCGACGCCACCAACGGCATCGGTGTGGCGCGCATCTTTGAAGCCAAGGGGCGGCCGCGCTTCAACCCGCTGATCGCCCATGTCGCCGACATGGCGATGGCCGAGCGCCTCGCGCTGTTCGATCCGCTGTCGAAGAAACTGGCGCTGGCATTCTGGCCCGGTCCGCTGACGCTGGTGCTGCCGCAACGGCCCGGCAACAGCATCCATCCGCTGGTCACGGCCGGGCTCGATACGATTGCCTTGCGCATGCCGAGGGGCTTTGGCGGTGACCTGATCGCCAGGCTCGGCCGCCCGCTTGCAGCACCCAGCGCCAATTCATCCGGCAAGATCAGTGCAACGACCGCGCAAGCGGTGGCGGCCGATCTCGGTGCGCGGATCAAGCTGGTGGTCGATGGCGGCGCGACCCCCGTCGGGCTGGAGTCGACCATCGTCAAGGCCGAGGGGGACAGAATGCGGCTGCTGAGGCCCGGCGGCATTGCCGCCGAGGAGATCGAGGCGGCCATCGGCATGGAATTGTTGCGCGGCGGTGCAGCCGGCGTCGAGGCGCCCGGCATGCTTGCCTCGCACTATGCGCCGGGCGCCGCGATGCGGCTCAACGCCGGGACGATCGGCGAGGGCGAGGCCCTGCTCGGCTTCGGCGGCCAGCGGGCGGAAGGCTGGCGCCGCGCCGCTGCTTTTCTCAATTTATCCGAGACCGGGGACCTGCGCGAAGCGGCGAGCAATCTGTTCGCCTACATGCAGGAACTCGACCGCAGCGGTGCGCCGACCATCGCCGTCGAGCCGGTTCCTTTTGATGGTCTCGGAGAGGCGATCAACGATCGCCTCTCGCGTGCCGCCGCCCCTCGTGACATCAGCCCGCAACATAGTTTTCCCCCATGACCGAAATTTCAGACAAACTCGACCCTGCTCTCATCGATCGCTTCGCGGCGATCGTCGGCGACAAATATGCACTGCGCGACGAGCAGGACATCGCGCCTTACCTCATTGAGCGGCGTGGGCTCTGGCATGGCGCGACATCGCTGGTGCTGCGGCCGGGCAGCGTCGACGAGGTCAGCCGGATCATGCGGCTGGCGACCGAGACGGGAACGCCGATCGTGCCGCAAAGCGGTAACACCGGGCTGGTCGGCGCCCAAGTGCCAGACACCTCCGGGCGCGAGATCATCCTGTCGCTGTCGCGGCTCAACCGCATTCGCGAGATCGATGTCCTGTCCAACACGGTGACGGCCGAGGCCGGTGTCATCCTGCAGACGCTGCAGGAGGCGGCGGACGCCGCCGACCGGCTGTTTCCGCTGTCGCTGGCCGCGCAAGGCTCCTGCCAGATCGGCGGCAACCTGTCGTCCAATGCCGGCGGCACCGGCGTGCTTGCCTACGGCAATGCGCGCGAACTCTGCCTCGGTGTCGAGG
>NZ_RZRQ01000507.1:0-3042 GCF_003997785.1 Mesorhizobium sp. M7D.F.Ca.US.004.01.2.1
GCGGCAAAGCTTCCCGACCGCATCTATACGCTGTGCGACTACCTCACGCCCAACGAGACGGAGACGGAGGAATTGACCGGGATGAAGGTCTCCTCGGTCGACGAGGCGCGCCTTGCCGCGGACAGTCTGCTGAAAAAGGGCGTCGGCACGGTCATCGTCACGCTGGGTGACAAGGGCGCGCTTTTGCACTCGAAGGAGCGCTCCGACCATGTACCTGCCGTCAGTGCGGGCGCCGTGGTCGAAACCACAGGGGCGGGCGATGCCTTCAATGGTGGTCTTGCCGCCGCGTTGTCGCGGGGCGTGGAGCCGTTGCAAGCCGTGCGCTTTGCTTGTGCCGTCGCCGGCATTTCGGTGACGCGACCAGGGACCGCGCCGTCGATGCCGACGCTGCAGGAGGTCGAGGCGCTGCTGGCGAGGGGGTGAGGTTAGGGCAGCGCATGGCAAAATTGTCAAAGAGCGCTTGGTGAGGTCGCGCACCGCCGGCTGGACCAAATTCGGTACGTGCTGGGTCGCGTTTGGCGCCACGAGAGGCGCGCGGTACCTTCCAGCACCGTCGACAAGGATCTTGAAACCCGAGTTGCAAAGCTGAAGGCCGAAGGTTGCGGCATCATTCGCCCTGAGAAGCTCTCAGGGGCCAGCCGAGCGGATATATTCAAGTTGGCGTGGGCATCCCCTGGCGATATTGACGGCGTGCCGACGGATTATGCGGCCCGCAACATCTACCGTTCCGTGAAAGCGCGAGCGAAGGAATCGAGCATCGGCCGTGCGAGATACTCGAAGAAAGTCCGGTCGTCGGTGCTGATGAACGCCTCGACCGGCATTCCAGGGTAAAGCTGCTCCGCTATCACGCCGGGCGGTAGGTCGGGGGCAATCTTCAGCTTGGCGCGGAAATAGGGTTCGTGCGTAGCCTCGTCGATAAGCCGGTCCGCGGAAACCTGTGTCACCGTGGCTGAAATCTCAGGGGTGAGCCGCATGTTCAACGCGGACAATCGCAGTTTTGCCGGCTGGCCCACACGAACCTGATCGATGTCCTTCGTCCGCAGCCGTGCATCGACGATCAGGCCCGATGCCGTGGGCAGGATCTCCATGATCTTCTGTCCGGGGGCAATCACGCTTCCCTTGGAATTATAGGTCGACGACACCACGATGCCCGCGGCCGGCGCCTTGATCGTTGTTCGCCTCAGCACCGCCTCGGCTGCCCGTATCTGTTCCTCTATGTCGGCCAGGTTGGTACGGACGTCGTCCAGCTTGGTCAGCGCTTCCTCCACGCGTTGCGTGGTCGCACGCTCGGTCTGCGCCTGCGCTTCGACGATCTGGGTGGCGGTCGCCGCAAGATCCGCCTCCAGCGCGCCGGTCTGCCCGACGAGATCGGCCTCGCTGCGCAAAAGCTGCGAATATTCGCTGCGATTGGTGAGGCCCTTGTCCAACAGGCTGGTCTTGATACCGAGCTCTTTCTTCACGATTTCGGCCTGTTGCTGGATGGCGAGTTTCTGGGCCTGCAATCCCACGACCGACTGGCGATGCATGGCAACCCGTTGCGTGAGGATCGATTGTTCCGATCGAAACCGAGCGAGCCTGGCGCTGAATTCCTTCTGCTGTTCTCGAACCAGAGTCTCGAAATCGTGCTGGAACGGTGCTGGCGCGGTCCCTGTGATTGGCGCGAGCCGGTCCAATCCGTCGCGTTCCGCCTCCAGGCGCGAGGCGCTCGCCTTGAGCGCGATCGACTGTCTCGTCAGCCGGTTGAACTCGGCCTGCGCGGCTGTTCGATCGAGCAGGATCAGATCCTGGGCCTGTTGCACGCGATCACCTTCATGGACCAGCAACTCCTGGATGATGCCGCCTTCGGGATGCTGAATGAGAATGTTTCCGCCCGCCGCCGAGATCGTGCCTTGCGTGATCACCGCGCCGGCCAAGGGCGCGCTGACGGCCCAATAGCCGAAGCAGCCCGCCAATAGTGCTATTGCGGCGTAGCCAGTGAAGGCCACCCGCCGGAGGTCGGTGCGTGGTCGGCCTTCCCAGGCCAAGCTCTGCGCCGCCATCCTCACGATCCAAAGCAGACGTTATGCGAGGTGCCGCGGATCGTCGTGGCGAACGACCCTGTCACCACCGTGTTGCGCTGTGGGGGAAGGCCCTTGCCGGCGGTCGACTGCCGCAACACGTCGCCGCTTGGACCGAAGGCTTCGACCACTCCACCGCGCAGAAGCATCACGCGGTCGCAGGCCGCGGCGATCGAAGGGCGGTGCGTTATCACGATTGCCGTAACGCCCGCCGCTTTGGCGGCGGAAAGCACCGCTTCGAGCGCCGCTTCGCCGCTGCCGTCGAGATGGGTACTGGGCTCGTCCATGACGAGAATGCGCGGATTGCCGTAGAAGGCGCGCGCCAGCCCGATCCGCTGGCGCTCGCCACCCGACAGCGTCGTGCTGGATAGACCGATGGCGGCCTGGTAGCCGTCGCGCTGCGACAGGATCAGCTCGTGCGCCTCGGCGCGCCTGGCGGCTTCGACGATCGCGGGGTCATCGGCATCGGGGTCGAAGCGGGCAACATTCTGCGCGATCGATCCGGGAAAAAGCTCCACTTCTTGCGCGAGGTAGCCGATGTGCTTTCCGAGCTGGTTTTCGTCCCAGGTCCTGAGGTCGGCACCGTCGATCCTGACCGAGCCACCGGTCGGCTGGAGCGCGCCGACAAGCAATTTCGCCAGCGTGGATTTGCCGGCGCCGCTCGGGCCGATGATTGCCACCGCCTCGCCGGCGCCGATCACAAAATTCAGCCGCTTGAGGATGGGTTCCGTGCCGAAGGAGGCATTCGGCGCGATGAAGAAAAGGTCCTGCGCGGTGATCGCGCCGGAGGGGTCCGGCAATGTCAGCTTCCGCGCTTCCGCCGGACGTGCCGCAAGCGCGGTCTCCAGCCGCTTCCACGAACGCCTGGCGTCGACGATCTGCCGCCAGGATCCGATCAGCTGGTCGAGTGGCTGCAGCGCGCGCGACGACACCAGCGAGGACGCGAAGATCATGCCGGCTGTCATCTGCCCCTGCAGCACCAGCC
>NZ_RZRQ01000508.1:0-3030 GCF_003997785.1 Mesorhizobium sp. M7D.F.Ca.US.004.01.2.1
CTGCACAGCGGCCTCGGCAGCAGGCCGAGCAGTTTCAGCGGCCAGCTTGTCCGGCGCGGGAAGGTGACTTCGAAACCGCCGGACTTGATGCCCCGCGCCATGCGACGCGACGCGCGGTTGACCGGCATCAGCCCCGGCATCGGCAGCATGTTCTTCTCGGTCAGCGGGGTGTCGATGAAGCCAGGATTGAACACCTGGATGCGCACGTTCATCTTGTCGAAATCGTACTTCAGCGACTCGGCCAGGATGTTGATTGCCGCCTTGGTGCCGCCATAGGCGGCCGTTGTCGGCCAGCCGAAATAGGACGTGACGGAGCCGACCAGCACGACATGGCCGCGTGCCCGTACACGCATGCGTTCGATGACGGGCACCAGGCCGTTGATGATGCCGAAATAGTTGACCTCGAAGGTCCGGCGAAAGTCGTTGACGACAAGATTTTCACCCGGCGTCGAAATGTAGTTTCCAGCATTGAAGATGGCGAGCACGATGGGGCCGAGCTCCTTCTCGATCGCGGCGACGGTTCTTGCCATGCGCGGCTCGTCGGTGACGTCGCAGGGAAAGGCCGTGACGCTGCCCGGCATCTGCGCGGTCTCGACGACAAGCGTGTCGATCGGATCGTCGTCGAGCGCTGTCACCGCCACGGCATAGCCTTGGGACGCAAGATCCCTGGCCAGCGCACGGCCGATGCCGCTGCTGCCGCCCGTGATCCAGGCGACGCCGTGCTTCGGGTTGGCCCGGTAGAGTGTCATGCTGCGCCCTGTCGACTTGTTGATGCTTTGCTCTAGCGGTGAAGAAATCGAATGAAAAGCTGCTTTTCAACGTCAGCCGGAAATGAACAGTGGCGTAAGAGGTCGGTCTCGGGAAGCGTTGACGCAACTACAGTACCGCAAATGCGACTGGACCAGACAAATTCTTGCCTTGAAACCGAAGCGTCGGGTTTCTAGGGTTTCGGCGCATGCACACAAGGAATCCTGAATGCCCCGTTCTGTGATCGACGCGATCGGCAACACGCCTCTGATCCGCCTCAACAAAGCTTCCGAGCAAACCGGCTGCGAGATCCTGGGCAAGGCCGAATTCATGAATCCGGGCCAGTCGGTCAAGGATCGCGCGGGCCTGTTCATCATCCGCGACGCCGAGCAGCGTGGGCTGCTGAAGCCAGGCGGCGTCATCGTCGAAGGGACGGCCGGCAACACCGGCATCGGGTTGACGCTGGTCGCCAAGGCGCTCGGCTACCGCACCGTCATCGTCATTCCGGACACACAGAGCCAGGAGAAGAAGGACACGATCAAACTGCTCGGCGCCGAGCTGATCGAGGTGCCTGCGGTGCCATACAAGAACCCCAACAATTACGTGAAACTGTCGGGGCGGCTGGCCGAGCAACTGGCAAGGACCGAGCCGAACGGCGCCATCTGGGCCAATCAGTTCGACAATGTCGCCAACCGTGACGGCCATATTCGCACCACGGCGGAAGAAATCTGGAACCAGACAGGCGGCAAGGTCGATGGCTTTGTCTCGGCGGTCGGTTCGGGCGGAACGCTGGCCGGCGTCGCCTTCGGGCTAAAGGCGAAAAGCAAGGATGTGAAGATCGCGCTCGCCGATCCGCTAGGGGCTGCGCTCTACTCCTTCTATACCAGCGGCGAGCTGAAGTCCGAAGGCAGCTCGATCACCGAAGGCATCGGGCAGGGGCGCATCACCGCCAATCTCGAAGGGTTCACGCCGGATTTTTCATTCCAGATCCCCGATGAGGAGGCGCTGCCGATCGTCTTCGACCTGATCCAGGAAGAGGGCCTTTGCGTCGGCGGTTCGACCGGCATCAACATTGCCGGCGCGATCCGTCTGGCCAGGGAATTAGGTCCCGGCCACACCATTGTGACCATTCTCTGCGACTACGGCTCACGCTATCAGTCGAAGCTGTTCAACCCGGAATTCCTGCGCGAGAAGCAGCTGCCGGTGCCGGGTTGGATGGAGCTGAAGAGCACGATCTCGGTGCCGTTCGAGAAAGTCGCCTGATGGCGTACAGGACGGATGCCCTGTTTCGTGACGACGCCTATCTGCGCACGGCGGATGCGACGGTTGTTGCCGTCAACGATCGCGGCGGCATCATTCTCGACCGGACGATCTTCTACGCCACGTCAGGTGGTCAGCCGGGCGACACCGGCTATGTCGAGCGCGGCGACGGCGGCCGCATCGCCATCGCCGCCACCATTACGGGCGAGACAAAGGACGAGATCATCCATGTGCCGGCGCCGGAGCAAGCGGTTCCGCAGGTCGGCGAGAAGGTGAGGCTGGCGATCGACTGGGAGCGGCGGCATCTCTTGATGCGCATGCATGCTGCCTGCCATCTGCTCACCGTCGTCTGCCCATTCCCGATCACGGGTGCTTCGGTTTCAGAAGACGACAGCCGTGTCGATTTCGATGCTCCCGATGCCGGCTTCACCAAGGAGGACGTCACCGCAGGGCTGATGGAGCTGGTGCGGGCCGATCACCTGATCTTTGTCAGGCTGATCAGCGACGAGGAACTGGCCGTGAACCCCGGCCTGGTCAAATCCAAGAATGTGCGGCCACCTGTCGGCACCGGCAAGATCCGCCTGGTCTGCATCGGCGACAACGCTTCGGTGGACAGCCAGCCCTGCGGCGGCACCCATGTCAAAAGCACCGGCGAAGTCGGCGAAATCCACATCGGCAAGATCGAGAAGAAGGGTCGCGAAAACAGGCGCTTCCGCATCCGCTTCGGTCCGATGCCGGCGGCCTGATACACAACGCTTTGCCGAGGACAGAGGGAACCAGAATGGCCGAAGATAGCCCTTTCACCGTTGATGCGGATTGGCTGCAGGAGCGCCTCAGTGAGCCAGGCTTGGTGGTCGTCGACGCGTCCTGGTATCTCCCGGCGCAAAAGCGCGATGCGCGCGGCGAATACGAGGCGGCGCACATTCCGGGCGCCCGGTTCCTGGATCAGGATGCAGTTTCAGATCCCGATTCGTCGCTGCCGCATACGTTGCCGTCGCCGCAGCATGTCGCCCAGTATGTGGG
>NZ_RZRQ01000509.1:0-3011 GCF_003997785.1 Mesorhizobium sp. M7D.F.Ca.US.004.01.2.1
GCCACACCTCGATGGTGCGCCGCGACGCCATCGGCATCGTCGCCTCCATCGCGCCGTGGAACTACCCGCTGATGATGATGGCCTGGAAGCTGGCGCCGGCCATCGCCGGCGGCAACACTGTCGTCTTCAAACCGTCTGAGCAGACACCGCTGACGGCGCTGAAGCTTGCCAGGATCCTTGCCGAAATCCTGCCCGAGGGCGTGGTCAATGTCGTGCTCGGCCGCGGCGACAGCGTTGGCAACACGCTGATCAACCATCCCAAGGTCAACATGATCTCGATCACCGGCGATGTCGCCACCGGCAAGAAGGTGCTGCAGGCGGCCGCCAAGTCGGTCAAGCGCACGCATCTCGAGCTCGGCGGCAAGGCGCCGGTCATCGTCTTCGACGATGCCGATCTCAGCGCCGTGGTCAACGGCCTGCGCGCCTTCGGCTATTACAATGCCGGCCAGGACTGCACCGCCGCCTGCCGCATCTACGCCGGCAAGAAGATCTACGACAAGCTCGTCGCCGATCTGTCGTCGGCCGTCTCGACCATCAAGTACAACCGTCCCGACGACACCGAAAACGAGATCGGCCCGCTGATTTCGCGCCGCCAGCGCGACCGCGTCTCGAGCTTCGTCGAGCGGGCCTCGGAATTGAAGCACATCGAGATCACCACCGGCGGCAAGCCGGGCGAGGGCTCCGGCTTCTACTACCAGCCGACCGTCGTCGCCGGTGCGCTGCAGGAAGACGAGATCGTGCGCCGCGAAGTGTTCGGGCCGGTCGTCTCGGTCACCCGTTTTTCCGAGGTCGACGAGGCTGTGAACTGGGCCAACGACAGCGATTACGGCCTGGCGTCATCTGTGTGGACCAAGGACGTTTCGCGCGCCATGGCGACGGCCGCCCGCCTGCAATATGGCTGCACCTGGATCAACACGCATTTCATGCTGACCAACGAGATGCCGCATGGCGGGTTGAAGCAGTCCGGCTACGGCAAGGACATGTCGCTCTACGCGCTGGAAGACTACACCGCCGTCCGGCATGTGATGGTGGCGCACAGTTAGCGCCTTCCCTTCTCCCCGGTTTACGGGGAGAAGGTGGCCCGAAGGGTCGGATGAGGGGCAGCGCTTCCCTTGCAGAGCTGGCTCCGCCCCTCATCTGCCTGCCGGCATCTTCTCCCCGTGAACGGGGAGAAGGACGCTACTCCACGATGCGATAGATGTTCCACAGGCTGGTGCCCGACACGACATAGGGCTCCATCTCCTTGCCCCATTTGGCATGCGCGTCGATCTTGCCGATCTTGGCAAACATCGCCTCCAGTTGGGCCAGGCTCTCGACCCGGTGATGCGACTCGACTGTGGCTTCCCGGGCACCGATCGAACCGGTCATGATCTGGAATTCCAGCTCGGCGAGGCCGACCTGCGAGCCGATCTCGCGTTCCCATTTCTTCAACAGGTCGAGCACGGTCTGCTTGTGCCCGAACTTGGCGTCGATCTGCCATCTGGCGCTGAACATTGTCTTCTCCTCCAGGGTTGCTGCCGGAGCGTGATCCCGAGCCGAAGGTCCGCGTTAGCGAAACTGGAATCCGGCTTTCAGGATCATGCTCCAGCTCTAAAAACAGAGCCCCATCCCGATTCAATCGGGATGGACAGGCCCTGCGGTTGACCTACTCGTCCCAGGCCTGCACGACGGTCTGCCGTGCGATCCGCCCGTTCTTCAGCTCCAGCATCGCCGCGGCGAACACCTTGGTGCCGTCCGGATAGGCGCAGGCCTGGGTGAAGGCGAGGCTGTCGCCGTCGGCGATGGTGGTGTCGACCTTGTGGGTCATCGCGCGGCTGCAGATGTCGTCCCAGAATGTGCTGATCGCCGCGCGTCCGCGGATCTCGCGCGGCTTGCTCGGCGGGTTGTTGCGGTCGATCACTCGCACCAGCGCGTCGTCGGCATAGAAGCTTGACAGCATCTTGCCGTCACGGCCTTCGATAGCCTTCTTGATCGCCGCGCCATCCACTGTTTGGGTCTTGGTCAGCATTTCATCCTCCATTGGCCCGTCTTCCGACCGGGCGGTTGATGGTCGAAGTGCTGCCCGGCGCTCATCGCCGGGCAGTCGTTTTACTGCGACTTCGCCTTGACGGCCGCGAACACGTCGTCGGTCTGCTTCTTGAAGGTCTTCAGATCGACCTGGCTGCCGTTGAGCATCGTCGACCAGTGGCGCACGATCGCGGCCATCGCCACTGCCTCCTTGATCTCCTCGTCGCTGGCGCCATTGAGCTTGGCCGCCTCGGTGTGGAAATAGATGCAGTACTGGCATGGGATCTGCGCCGCGACGGCGAGGCCCAACAGTTCCTTGGTCTTGCCGTCAAGCGCGGTCTTTGGATTGAGCTGCACGCCCTTGATCTCGGCCCAGGCGCCGGCGACGGCAACATCCGGCAGCGTCCTGAACATGTCCGGCACCGAGCCGAGCGTCGCCTCGATATCCTTGTAGGCAGCCGCTGCCGATGCATCCTCGGCCTTTGCCGGGGCGATGGCGAACAGTGCTCCAACGCCTGCCGCTATCACCAGCGATTTGAGTGTCCGGTTTGACTTCAGCATTTCCTCCTCCGTTCGCAGCGCCTTCCCGGCGACATCTGCCTGGCCTGCATGGGAGAATTGATAGCGCTTGCCTGCCCTTGGCCGCTTCGCCCGAAAGCGCCATGGCTCCTATGGCCCGTCTGGGCCAGTGTGTCGGACAGAGAACGCCGCCGCAGCCGCTCGCGACGGCAAATCCAGCTTGAGCAGTATATTGGCGACGTGGCGCTTGACCGTGTGCTCGCTCAGCCTCAATTCGGCGGCAATTGCGGCATTGCTCTTGCCGTCGGCAATCAGGCTCACCACTTCGCTTTCGCGCGCCGTCAATACGGCCGGTTCGGTCGTTCGGGTCCGCGCGCGACAGTCGGGCTCCAGATGTTGTTCAGTCATCGCCTGGACCAGCGCCAGCGGCTCGTCCAGATCGTCCAGCGTGATCCGCCCGGCATCAGCGAAATGCAGGCCCGAGC
>NZ_RZRQ01000050.1:0-25635 GCF_003997785.1 Mesorhizobium sp. M7D.F.Ca.US.004.01.2.1
CGCCAAGGCGTGGCCAGGCGACAAGGTGCGCGATGCGATCAATGCCCATTTGCAGGCGGCCGGCGCGCGCATCGCCGTCCTGAAGGCGGCCGTCGTCCCGGACGGCTTCGATGCGCGCTTCTCGGCCACCGGCCGCCATTATCTCTACCGCATCCTCAACCGCCGCGCGCCGGCCGCGCTCGACAAGGGCAAGGTGTGGTGGGTGCCGAAGCGGCTCGACACCGGCGCCATGCATGAAGCGGCGAAGGTCCTGCTCGGACGGCATGACTTCACCACCTTCCGCTCGACCCAGTGCCAGGCCAACAGCCCGATCAGGACACTGGAGCGGCTCGATGTGATGAGGCAAGGTGACCTGATCGAGGTAAGGGCCTCGGCGCGTTCCTTCCTGCACAATCAGGTGCGTTCGATGGTCGGCTCGCTCAAGCGCGTCGGCGACGGCGGCTGGACCGAGGCCGGCCTGAAAGCAGCGCTCGAGGCGCACGACCGCGCCGCCTGCGGACAGGTGGCGCCACCCGACGGGCTGTTTCTCGTTGGCGTCGATTATCCCGAGGTCGACTATCCAGGATAGAGGCCGGAAGGCTCTATCCACGGAAGGCTCTA
This sequence comes from Mesorhizobium sp. M7D.F.Ca.US.004.01.2.1, assembly GCF_003997785.1. NCBI lineage: Bacteria > Pseudomonadati > Pseudomonadota > Alphaproteobacteria > Hyphomicrobiales > Phyllobacteriaceae > Mesorhizobium > Mesorhizobium sp. M7D.F.Ca.US.004.01.2.1. The sequence goes on from NZ_RZRQ01000050.1 coordinate 601, forward strand.
CCCTGAGACGAACCCGGAAAGGCTCTGAGCCCCGACATCATCCGGCACGGTGATGCCGAGCAGCGTCTGCAGGCCGAACAGCACCAACAGCGACGCGATGAACATACCGACGAAAACGCCGGTGCCGATCGCTGGGCCCTTGCCGATGGTGGCGTTGGTCATGCGCCAGGTCAGCACCATCGACAGGGCAAACAAAAGCAGCGACACGAGGCTCGAAACCTGGCTCGCGGACGACAGGAAAAGCCGGATCAGCGCCGAGGGCAGCATCAGCCAGGCGGTGATGGCCGAAGCCCAGTTGCTGGCAACGACATAGTGGACGAAGCGGCCGCCTATGCCGGCGCGCGGCGCGATCAAAGCGAGCGCAATCAACGGCAGCACCCAGGAGCCGATGTCGACCGTCGCCAGGCGCACCAGCATGCTGAAGCGACCCGCGAAGGCATCGGGATCGCCGATCTCGTTGGCGATGCCGACCCAGCCGACGATCAGCGCCGGTGCGGCAACGACAATGGCGAAAAAGGAATTCCAGAAGCCGTCGGCCGACAGGTCGAGCAGGCGCAATCCATCGGCCTTGCCGAGCATCAATCGCCAGGCGCCCGTCAGCGAAGCTTGGGTTTCGTCCGCCGAAAGCATGTTGCTCAGCCCTGTCCGAACCAGTCTTCGATGAAGCGCTGGTAGATTCGCGTCAGCGTTTCAAGATCGGCAATGGCGACGCGTTCGTCGACCATGTGCATGGTCTTGCCGACCAGCCCGAACTCGACCACCGGACAATAGTCCTTGATGAAACGCGCGTCGGATGTACCGCCTGAGGTCGACAGCGTCGGCTCCTTGCCGACCGCCGACTTGATCGAGCCGCGGAGCGTTTCAATCAGTTTGTCGTCGCGGGTCAGGAAGACATGGCTTGGCCGGTCGCGCCAGACGAGCTCGTAGTCGACCGGCGTCTTCTTGCCCTGCCGGTACTTCTTGCGTTTGGCCGCCTGGTCGAGCCGGTTGTGGATCTCGGCCTGAAGGGTCTCATCAGTCCAGGTGTCGTTGAAGCGGATGTTGAAGGTGGCAAGCGCCTTGGCCGGAATGACATTGGTGGCGGGGTTGCCGACATCGATGGAGGTGATCTCCAGGTTGGTCGGCTGGAAATCCCTGGTTCCCTTGTCGAAGACGGGATGCAGCAAGGCGTCGACCAGGCTCATCAGCCCGCGCACCGGATTGTCGGCAAGCTGCGGGTAGGCGACATGGCCCTGGCGGCCGTTGACTGATATGGCGCCGGACATCGAGCCGCGGCGGCCGATCTTGATCATGTCGCCGAGCCCGTCCGGGTTGGTCGGCTCGCCGACGATAGAGGCATCCCATTTCTCGCCCCTGGAAGCCGCCCATTCGAGCAGCTTGACGGTGCCGTTGATGGCCGGCCCTTCCTCGTCGCCGGTGATCAGCAGCGAGACCGAGCCTTTCGGACCACCATTCTGCTCGACATGGCGCGCCATGGCGGCGATGAAACAGGCGATGCCGCCCTTCATATCGACTGCGCCACGGCCATACATCTCGCCATTGGCGATCTCGGCGGCGAAGGGCGGATGCGTCCATGCGGCTTCGTCGCCGACCGGCACCACATCGGTGTGGCCGGCGAACATCAGATGCGGGCCGTTGCCGGAACGCCTCGCATAGAGGTTTTCGATGTCGGGCGTGCCGTCTTCGGAAAACACCGGCCGATCGACCAGGAAGCCGAGCGGTTTCAGCATCGTCTCCAGCGCGGTCAGCGCACCGCCCTCAGTGGGCGTCACCGAAGCACAACGGATAAGGGCGGCGAGGTTTTCGGCGGGATCGGTCGGCAGCGTCATGGCAAAAGCGATAGTCGAAAGCGCAGGGCCTGTCACGGCCAGACATGGGGGCCAGCTCCATGGCTGGCGATAGCGCCGACATTATGGTTTTCATGTCGTATAGTTCCGGGCCGAATGCGGGGCGACAGGATGGCAAACGGGGACAAGAGGATCGTCATTGCCGGCGCCGGCAGCATTGGCTGCTATGCCGGCGGCTGCCTGGCGCTCGCCGGCCGCGAGGTGACCCTGCTGGCCCGGCCGCGCATCGAGGCGGCCTTGCGGCAGGGTGGGTTGCGGGTCAGCGACCTTGAAGGCCGCGATCGCACGATCAGGCCCGAGGCACTTGTCGTCACCACCGATCCGGCGACCGCCTTGCCGCAAGCGGACGTGATCCTGGTCACGGTCAAGAGCGGCGCGACGCAGGACATGGCAGCCCTCATCAGGGCCCATGCGCGCCCGGATGCTGTGGTGGTCAGCCTGCAGAACGGCATCGACAATGCCGACAGGCTGCGTGCAGGACTTGGCCGGCGAACGGTGCTGGCCGGCATGGTGCCGTTCAATGTCGTACAGTCGCCGGACGGCGAACTGCCGCTGCGCGTGCATCGCGCCAGCGACGGCACGGTGATGGTCGAGGACGGCGACGCCGGCCTAATCGGCCTGCTCGGCGTCGAGGGATTTGCGGTCGAAGCCCATGGCGAGATAAAGGCCGTGCTGTGGGGCAAGCTGCTGATGAATTTGAACAACGCGCTGGTGGCGCTTTCCGGCCTGCCGCTGGCAACCGAATTGGCCGATCGGCGCTGGCGGCTGATCCTGGCCGGTCAGATCGACGAGGCGCTCACGGCGATGAAAGCGTCCGGCATCGAGCCGGCGCGGATCGCCGGCCTGCGGCCGGTGCTGCTGCCGAAAGTGCTCCGGCTGCCGGACTGGCTGTTCAAGCTCTTGGCGCGACGCATGCTGACGATCGACCCGCAGGCGCGCTCATCGATGTGGGACGATTTGCAGCGCGGCCGGCCGACGGAGATCGATGATTTGCAAGGCGCCATCCAGCGGCTGGCGGAAACGGCCGGCACGTCGGCGCCGATGGTCCAGCGGATCACCGCCTTGGTGCGCGCGGCGGAATCGGAGCGGCTTGGCTCGCCGGGCCTGGCGCCGGAGCAGGTCGTTGCGCCGCCGGCTGGCCGTCGATCAACGTGATCTTCTGCCAGATTTTCCGCGACAGGTTGGACGCCAGGTTTTCGATGTCGTTGACGCCGTCGATGACCACGTCGTCATTGACCGACTGTGCGAACAGCGCTGCGATCTTGCCGGTGATCGACAGCATTTCGGAGCAATAGTCGAGGTAGCGCGCCAGGTCGGCGGCGTTGGTGATGCGGGCCGGCGAGTGCGCCGTCGGCTTGAAATTGGCCGAAAGGGCCGCCGGATCCTTGGTCAGCTGGTGCATGTCGATGACATGGATCAGCGACCGCAGGCCGTGCAGCTGGCGAAATACCCGCTTGCGTTTGATGCGCTCCTCGGTGCGGATCAACGCCAGGAAGCCGAGCACGGCGAGGATCATCATGTTGATCGTGGCTTCGATGCCTTGCACCGACTGCACCGCATCGTCGGCCTGGGAGATGTGGATGAGCGGCAGGATGGTGCCGACGAACAGAAAGATCAGCGCACCGGCGATGACGGCGGCGATGATGAGCCCGCGCAGCCACCAGATCGGCGCTTCGAGCGCCTGAGCCGCCTTGGCCAGATCGCGCGACAGCGAGACCAGTTCGGCGGCGACGCCACGCAATCCCGCTTCGGGGAAACGGTCGGCGATCCGCTCTTCCAGCCGCTCGGCGGTTTCGACGATCAGTTTCGGATCAAGCGTGCGGTAGCGCATGTCCGATCGGCCCTCAGGGTTGTGCCGGCTCGTTGGTGCGCCGGCCATAGCGGTTGGGCCCAGGCTGCCCTGGAAACAGGCACAACACAAGGAAGGCGACGATCGAGACCACCGGCACGAACAGGATCAGCGCGGCAATGCCCGGCTTGTCGAGGTCGTGCAGCCGCTTGACCGCCAGCGCGATGTTGGACCACAGCGAGGCGATGAAGGCGACGAAGAAGATGAACGACCACATGTTGCTCTCGGCCGAACCTTCCGGCACCAGCGTGAAGCGGTAGAGCGGAAAGGCCTGGATGATGGCGACGAGCAACCCGCCAAGAAAATAGGCCGCGCGACTGACGCGGCCCGATATTTTGAAGAAAAGCCAGGTGAGATCTGATCTGTCAGGCAAGCGGGTCCGGTCCATATTGATTGGCACCCCTGGTGCCTTCGAGGATGCCGAGTTCGACCAGCAGCCAGATGCCGCCGATAATGGGTACGAGGCCGATCAGCGTCCACCAGCCCGACTTGTTGCGGTCGTGCCAGCGTTTGGCATAGAGGGCAATCGCGAAATAGATCGATGCCAGCGCGAAGAGGATGCCGATAATGCCGACCTGAGCGCCGCTGGCCGTGGTGAACCGCGTGCCGAGGATCGCATCGAGAATGAAAGCTATGACGCCGATAACGATGAATACGCCGATGCCAGCCCAGAACTTGCCACGGTTGATGCGGCCATCAAAGCTTGTGAGCAGATATTTCCAGTCCATGTCACCCCTCCATATTGAACCAGCGCGACCGATTGTCGCGCCGGCGGAAGGTGCGCTCGCTTTGCGGAAAGATCAATCGCGGAGCAATTCGTTGATCGAGGTCTTGGACCGGGTCCTGGCGTCGACACGCTTGACGATGACGGCGCAGTAGAGGCTGGGGCCAGGTTCGTTGTTCGGAAAAGGTTTGCCCGGCAGCGAACCGGCGACGACGACGGAATTCGGCGGCACTTCGCCATAAAAGATTTCGCCGGTGGCGCGGTCGACGATCTTGGTCGACTGGCCGATGAAGACGCCCATGCCGAGCACCGAGCCTTCGCGCACGATGCAGCCCTCGACCACTTCCGAGCGAGCGCCGATGAAGCAATTGTCCTCGATGATGGTAGGCCCGGCCTGCATCGGCTCCAGCACGCCGCCGATGCCGACGCCGCCGGACAGATGGACGTTCTTGCCAATCTGGGCACAGGAGCCGACCGAGGCCCAGGTGTCGACCATGGTACCTGAGTCGACATAGGCGCCGACATTGACGAAGGACGGCATCAGCACGGCGCCAGGCGCGACATAGGCCGAACGGCGCACGATCGACGACGGCACGGCGCGGAAGCCTGCCTTCTCGAAGTCGACGGCACTCCAGCCGTCGAATTTCGACGGCACCTTGTCCCACCACACCGCCTCGCCCGGACCACCCTTGATGATCTCCATCGGGTTGAGCCGGAACGACAACAGCACGGCCTTCTTCAGCCACTGGTTGACATGCCACTTGCCGTCGGCCTGCCGTTCGGCGACACGGGCGTCGCCGCGATCGAGCAGGTCAAGCGCCGACTGGATGGCATCGCGCGTTTCGCCACGCGTCGCCGTCGAAATCGTGTCGCGTTCCTCGAAGGCCTTCTCAATGGTCTTTTCGAGACTCGCCAGATCGGGCTTCGACATGAATTCGCTCCATTACCAAGCTGTTAAGGGGCAACGCCTTAACCTGTTTCCAAAGTCGCGCGGACCCCTTGGCAGGCTTTGCCTGCCTGGGTCTTTGCATGTAGCAGGTTCTTGTCACAAAACCGCCGGACACTTTTGCGGAACCTGCTTATGTGAAGCCTTGGTGAGGGTCAATCGCGGGTGCGTCATGGGACGGCGCAAGTGAAAGAATTGGACGGGTAAAGCATATGACTCCTATGGAAAAGGCGGGGTGGACCCCGTTGCCGCATTCGGACGAGGATCTGGAGCGGTCGAAGAGCGTGCCGGACACGCCGCAGACGCGTGCCGAGACCTACCGGCTGGCCTGGAACGATCCCGACTTCATGACGCGGCGCGAGTTGCGCGCGGTCAGGTTGCAGCTCGAACTCCTGAAGCCCGAGATGATCCTGGCCGAACGCGGCATCCGTTCGACGGTGATCCTGTTCGGCGGCGCACGCCTGCCGGAACCCGGCGGCGAGGCCTGGGCGGCCAAGAACGAGACGCAGAGGAAGAACCTCGAGGAAAACAGCAAATACTACGAGGAGGCGCGCAAATTCGCGCGTCTCTGCTCGCGGCAGTCGGCTGCTTCATACTATCGTGAATATGTCGTGGTGACCGGCGGCGGGCCCGGCGTGATGGAAGCGGGAAATCGCGGCGCCGACGATGTCGGCGCGCCGTCGATCGGCCTCAACATCGTCCTGCCGCATGAGCAGGCGCCGAACATCTATGTGACGCCGGAGCTCTGCTTCAACTTCCACTATTTCGCCATCCGCAAGATGCATTTCGTCATGCGCGCCAAGGCCGTGGCGGTGTTTCCCGGCGGCTTCGGCACGATGGACGAGTTCTTCGAGACGCTGACACTGATCCAGACCGGACGCATGGAGCGCGTGCCCGTGATCCTGTTCGGCAAATCCTTCTGGAAGCGGGCGATCGATCTCGATTTCCTCGCCGAGCAGGGCACGATCAGCCCCGGCGACCAGGACATCATCGACTTCGTCGACACCGCCGATGAGGCCTGGGGGATTATCAGCCGGTTCTACAAGTTAGGGGAGTAGGGCTGGGAATTGGAGAACTGGGGAATTGAAGAATGAGGGGGATTGCGCGTTCCGGATCGATTCCCCAATTCGTCAGTTCTTCAATTCCCTACCCCCGTCTCCACAATCGCCGTCAGAAACCCCGCAAGATCGTCGGTGACGAAATCGACATCATCCTCATTGGCCGGGTCGCGCTCCCAGATCTCGGCAAAGGTGGGCTCGAAATTGCGTGGCACCACCAGCACCGTGGTCATGCCGAGCGACTTCGGCACCGAAAGATTGCGGGCAAGATCTTCGAACATTACCGCATTGTGGCCGGTGACGGCGTGGAGCTCGGCGAACTTCTCGTAGGTCTGGCGCGCCGGTTTGGGATTGAGCCCGGCGGCGACGATATCGAAAATGTCGTCGAAATGGTCGAGAATGCCGAGCTGGCGCGCGGTGCGTTCGGCATGCCTGCGGTCGCCATTGGTGAAGATGAACTTGCGGCCCGGAAGCTGGCGGATGGCGGTGCCGAGAACGGGATCGGGCACCAGCCATGAATAATCGATGTCATGCACCTTCTCGAGGAAATCGTCGGGGTCGATGCCATGACGCGTCATCAACCCATTCAGCGTCGTGCCATATTCGCGGTAGAGTTCCTTCTGCAGCTTGCGCGCTTCGTCGCGCGGCAGCGCCAGGAGTTCGCCGACATAGGCCGTCATCTTGACGTCGATCTGCGAGAACAGATTCGAGTGGTGCGGATAGAGCGTGTTGTCGAGATCGAACACCCAGTCGGTGACATGGGCGAAGCGCGCGGGGTCGGGGAGCGTGGTCATGCGCTCCTTATGGCATGAAACGGGCATTCCGGAAGCGACTTTATCCACAACTTCTACTCGTTGAGGTTGCGTAAATCGCCTCACGATTCAAATTTTATGCATCCGGGAAAGGTGGCCTTCAGGGCTTGCTGGCACAGAGACAGTCTTGTGGGAGCAAGCGATGAGCAGCATAATTCTTAGATCCGCCGCCGTTGCTTTCGCCTCTGTCGCGGCCTCTCTCCTGCTGACGCTGATCATCGTTCCGGCGATGGGATTTCCGGTAAACCGTACGATCTGGCTGTCTTCTACGCTCTGTCCTCTGGTGCTGGCATGGGCTGCCAGCGCAAGTACTTTCTGGCAAAGCGACAGACTGAAAACCGCACATCGCGAACTTGCCCGCGCCCATGCCCAGCTCGCCGCAGCGCATCGCCGCCTGGCGGAAAAGGCGAGCCGCGACGACATGACCGGCATGCTCAACCGGGAAAGCTTCTTTGCCGCGCTCGACGGTTCGCGCCGCAAGTCCGATCGCGGCGCGCTGCTGATCATCGACGCCGACCACTTCAAGAAGATCAACGATAATTTTGGCCACCTGACCGGCGATGACGCGCTGCTTTTGATCGCCAGCGCGATCCAGCGCGGCGTGCGCAGCGGCGATGTGCTCGGCCGCATCGGCGGCGAGGAGTTCGGCGCCTTCCTGATCGGCGCCACCGAGCAGGAGGCCAAGCGGGTCGCCGAGCGCATTCGCCGCGAAGTCGAGCTGATCCGCTTCCGGCCCGTCGACGAGCGGACCATTCCGCTCACGGTCAGCATCGGCGGCACCGTCTGCGGCGACGATGTCAACGTATCGGACCTGATGCGCGCCGCCGACCGGCGCCTCTACCAGGCCAAGCATCAGGGCCGCAACCTGACGATCCTCGATACGGACATTTCCGCAGCGGCGTGATCCGATCCGCCACAACCAGATCGTTAAGGAAATTCTAACGCTGTTTGCACTCGGTTGCACCGTTTAGCCGGGTTTTCACTGCTTTGCGGCCAGACTTGGCACGATACTGGCTTCTGCGGCGATGCATGTGTCGTTCCGGGAACTGCCGTTCCAGGAATGCCACGCATTGTCGAAGCTCCCACCCGAGAGACCGTCATGAGTTTCCTCATCAAAAAAATGTCACGCCGCGCGATCGTGCAGGCGCTGATCGCACTGCCTGCCCTGTCTTTGTTCCGCAAGCTGCCTGATGCCGATGCCGCCCATCCATCCCATGCCGGTGCATCCCTGGCCGACCCGAGCGAGATCGTCGAGGTCAATGGCTGGATCCTGAAGCGGAGTGACCTGGCATGATCTTCGACAGCTACGAGGCGTATCGCGCCGCGAACTTCACCCCAAAGGTGTGCATCCTCGGCTCCGGCCCGGCTGGCACCACCGTTGCCCGCAAGCTTGGCGCCGCCGGCATTCCGGTCGTGGTGCTGGAGGCCGGCTCGCGTGAGTTCAGCGACGAGTCGCAGGATTTCTACCGTGGCACCACGGTCGGCGATTTCTATTTCGATCTCGACATCACCCGGCTGCGGTTCATGGGTGGCAGTTCCAACCACTGGGCCGGCTGGTGCCGCGTGCTCGACAAACAGGATTTCGAGCCGAAGGCCTGGGTGCCCGATACGGGCTGGCCGATCCGCCGCACCGACATCGAGCCCTATCTGCCGGAAGTGCGCGATATTCTCGACCTTCCGGCCTTCCGGCCGGACATGCCGATCTCGGACGACATTCGCTGGGTGCAGCTGATCAAGAGCCCGGCTGTGCGCTTCGCCGAGAAATTCGGCGACGAACTCGACAAAGCCGGGAACATCGCGGTCGTGCTCAACACATGCGTCACTGAACTTGTCGGCGACGGCAAACGCGTGACGGGCGCCAGACTGTGGTCGAACGGGCAGGATGCCGGCTCCTTCAGCGCAGACTATTTCATCGTCTGCACCGGCGGGCTGGAGAATTCGCGGCTGCTTCTGTGGTCGAACCAGCGCTCGAACGGCGGCGTCGTGCCGAATGCGGCAGCGCTTGGCCGCTACTGGATGGAGCATCCGACCTTCGAGGGCGGCAATGCCATCCTGGCCGACTACAACGCGTTCGAGGTCGACGCCGTCAACGAGGCCTTCTTCTCGCCGACACTTGCCGCCATGGAGCGGCTGCAGATCATGAATTTCGGCATCAGATTGATCGAGACGCCGTATCCGGGGGTCAAGAGCCTTATCGCCGACCTCGCCTGCACGGCGCCCAACATGGCCGAGTGGATGTCCTCCAAGCTCAGCCAGAGGCTGCGCTGCGCTGCCCAGCTCTACGTCGCATGGGAACAGGCGCCGCTGGCCTCCAACCAGATCGAGCTGTCGAAGACCGATGTCGATCATGCCGGCGCACCGCGCATCGAACTGCACTGGAAGAAATCCGAGCTGGAACATCGCACCCTGCTCGAAGGGCTCAGACTGTTCGGCACGACGCTGATCGAAAAGAACCTCGGCCGGGTGCGCATCGCCGACTGGATCAGCAATGGTCAGGACTATCCGACCAATGACGAGACGGCGGGCCATCACCATATGGGCGGCACGCGCATGGGCACCGACATCAGCGAGAGTGTTGTCGACGCCAACTGCAAGGTGCACGGCATGGACAATCTCTATGTCGGCGGCTCCTCGGTGTTCTGCACATCGGGCCAATGCAACCCGACGACGACGATCACCGCGCTGGCCTGCCGTCTGGGCGACCATCTGAGCAAGGTGGTCACCGTCTGACGGCCCCACGGCAACGTCCTGAATTTCGCGGCATCCCGGCAAAGCCGGCGCCAGTGATGGCGCCGGCGGATGCGCGGCATGGCTCAAATGCCGTAGACGGCGATGCGCACCAGCACGGCTGCTGCGGCCAGCGACACCAGCAGAATGCCGAGGCCGATGGGAGAGCCCCAGCCATACCATTCCATTGCCAGCTTGGCGTATTTGAACTCCTCCTCATGCGAGAGCGGCGCGCGCTGTTGAATCAAGCTCATTTTTCACTCCTTGTCGGCGGCTGGCTCTTGCCTTGCAGGCAGTGCGGCCGCATATTGCTGCGATGGTCTAAATGTTAGACAGATTGATAATTAGATGATCGAAGTAAATTCGTCAACCGGGAATCGTGCCGAACTGACTGCCTCCATCGGCCTTGCCATCATGCAGTGGCAGGACGCGACGCAGGCCTATGACGAAGCGGTGGGGGTGAGGCTTGGGCTGAACATGGCCGAACGCCATTGCATCGGGCTGCTCCATGGCGGCCCGCAATCGGCCGGCGCGATCGCCACCGCGACCGGGCTGACACCGGCTGCGGTGACCGCGCTGATCGACCGGCTGGAAGCGCGCGGCCTGCTGACGCGCATGCGCAGTCTCGAGGACAGGCGCAAGGTGGTCATAGAGGCGACCGAGGCCACGCGGGAACTGTCGGCGCGCTACTACGGTGCCATCGCGCGGGAAGGCGAAAGGGTGATCGCCAGCTTCGGCGACGCAGAGCTCGCCACCATATCGCGCTTCGTCAACGCCGCACTCGACCTGCAGCGCGACCAGCTGGCGCGGCTGAAGGCCGAGGGGCCCGACACTCCAAACGGGCGATAGGAGTGCCGATGGCTCCCGCCCCATCGAGGGGGGAGACACGCTTTTGCGGAAAGCTAGACGGTTGCCGGGTCGAGCGCCGGCTGGCCCTTGCGGCGGGCGACGATCGCCTCGAAGTCGGCAGTCTGGAAGGCATCGCGCAAGGCGTCGAACGACGGCAGCACGAAATAGGCACGCTGGAACTTGTCGATCTCGTAGCCGGTCCGCATCACCGTTTCCAGGTCGAAGGGCACGTGGTGAGCGTCCTTGCTGTCGACCGCGAATTGCAATTCGGTAAACGACGACATCAGGCCGGCGCCAAAGGCTTTCAGCGTCTGGCCGGCCTCCTGCATCAGGCCGTATTCGGCCGTGTACCAGTAGAGCCGGGTGATCATCTCGTCGCCGCCCAGCGCGATGATGTCGCCGGCCTTGCGGCCATACATCTGCATGAAATCGGCGAACACCGGCTGCGACAGAACAGGGACGTGGCCGAAGAAATCGTGGAACATGTCGGGCTCGACGATGTAGTCGAGTTCCTGCCGGGTCCGCAGCCAGTTGGTGACCGGGAAGCGGCGATTGGCGAGATGGTCGAAGAACGGGGCTGCGGGAATGAGCCCCGGCACGGCGACGATCTCCCAGCCGGTCAGCTTGTGCAGCTTGGCGCTGACCTCCTCGAAATCGGGGATGCGATCAAGCAGGCCGAGCTTCTCGACGCCGTCGAGATAGGAATGGTGGGCGAGCTTGCGCGTCAGTTTGGTCTGGCGGTCGCACAGCGTGCGCCACACCGCCTGCTCTTCGGCGCTGTAGTCGTAACCCTGCGCCACGGTAAAATCGGAACGGCAGACCGAATAGTCGCCGCGCAACCCTTGCGCCGCGCAGTCGCGGGCATATTCGGCAACGCTCATCGTCGTCATGGTTTTTCTCCTCGCAAATCATGAATGGCGAATGGTGCTGAAAGGCTAACCGGATTTGCCGAGGCAAATCGGTTTTGATGATGGCTCGAATGCGGGAATCGGGATAACATTCACTCAGAAAGCGCCTTCAAGGAGTGAGAATGCCTCAATTCGATGAGTTCGAGATCAAGATGCTCGATGTCCTGCAGCGCGACGGACGCAAGCCGGTGTCCGAACTGGCGCAAGAGATCGGCCTGTCGACGACGCCGTGCGCGCGGCGCTTCGAGGCGCTGCAGGAGGCCGGCATCATCAAGGGTTTTGCCGCGGTGATCAGTCGCCGCGCGGTCGGGCTGATGGTCGAGGTGTTCATCCAGGTGCGCCTAGTCAGCCACAGCGACGGCTCGCCCGAAAGCTTCATCGCCGCCGTGCAGCGCATGGACGAGGTGTCGTCGTGCTGGACGATGACCGGCGACCACGATTTCCTGCTGCATGTCATGGTGCCGTCGGTCGACGAGCTCAACGCCTTCGTCATGCACCGGCTGATGCGGCTCGACGGCGTGCGTGATGTCCACACCCAGCTCGTGCTGCAGAACATCAAGGGACCCGGCCACGTGCCGCTCGCCCACCTCAGGCGGTGACAATGCCTGCCTTCGCACTCCTTGGGGAAAAGCTGCACGCAAACTGCTGAAACAGGCCAAGCGGACGTCCACATCGACAACCAGCATGCGCGGACCAACTTCCAGGAGGTCCGCCATGAAAATCGTCCTGATTAATCCGCCGCACACTGCAATCGGCAGCCGCGTGCCCGACGATCATCTGCCGCCGCTCGGCCTGCTGGCGCTGGGCGGCCCGCTGATCGATGCCGGCCATGAGGTGCGGCTCGTCGACGCCGAATTTGGGCCGATGCCGCTCGACAGCGTCGTGCGCGACGCGCTCGCCGATCGCCCCGACTTCGTCCTGATCGGCCATTCCGGCTCGACCTCGGCGCACCCGACCGCCTTGCTGATCGCCAAAATGATCAAGGAGCAAGAGCCGGCGACCATCGTCATCTATGGCGGCGTCTTTCCGACCTATCACTGGCGTGACATCCTGGCCGCAACGGATGCCTTCGACTTCATCGTGCGCGGCGAAGGCGAGGCGACCGTGGTGGCGCTGGTCGAGGCGCTGGAGATGCACCAGCAGCCGGCGAGCGTGGCCGGCATCGCCTATCGCGACGATCTGCGCCGTCCCTTCGCCACGCAGCCGGCCATGACCATTGCCGACCTCGACGCCTACCGCGTCGGCTGGGAGCTGATCGACCATATCAACTACAGCTATTGGGGCGGCAAGCGTGCCGTGGTCATGCAGTTTTCGCGCGGCTGTCCGCATCTGTGCAATTATTGCGGCCAGCGCGGCTTCTGGACCCGCTGGCGGCATCGCGATCCCGTGAAATTCGCGCAAGAAATCGCCTGGCTGCATCGCGAACACGGCGTCGAGCTGATCAATCTCGCCGACGAGAATCCGACGGTTTCGAAGAAAGCCTGGCGCGCCTTCCTCGACGCCCTGATTGCCGAGAACGTGCCGGTGCTGATTGTCGGTTCGACTCGCGCCGACGACATCGTGCGCGATGCCGACACGCTGCACCTCTACCGCAAGGCGGGTGTCATCCGCTGGCTGCTCGGCATGGAAAACACCGACGAACAGACGCTTCAATTGATCCGCAAGGGCGGCAGCACCTCATCCGATCGCGAGGCGATAAGGCTGCTGCGCCTGCACGGCATCCTGTCGATGGCAACCTGGGTGGCCGGCTTCGAGGACGAAGGCTTTCGTGACCTGTGGCGCGGCTTTCGTCAGCTCATCGCCTACGATCCGGACCAGATCCAGGCGCTCTATGTGACGCCGCATCGCTGGACGCCGTTCTTCCGCATCGCCCGGGATCGCAAGGTGATCCAGCGGGATGCCCGCCTGTGGGATTACAAGCACCAGGTGCTGCAGATGACCCGGCTGAAGCCGTGGATGCTGTTCTTCAGCGTCAAGCTGATCGAGCTGGCGGTGCAGTCGCGGCCCAAGGCGCTGGCGCGCATCCTGTTCCACAGGGATCCGGAGCAGCGGCACTCGATGCGCTGGTACACGCAGATGGGCCGCCGCGTCTGGTTCCGCGAGGTCTGGGGATTTCTGGTCCGCGACACCAGGGTGAAAGACGGTCCGACGCTGGCCGAATTCTGGGGCGCGCCGCAGGACGCCGAGGAGGAATCGATGACCGTTCGACGTTCGGTGCGCAAGCTGGCACCGCCCGAGATTACGATTTCGCCACGCCTCTGATGGCAATCTCCTAAGATCATACGCGACGTATGCGTATTGACATACGAGGCGTATGCACCCACATCCAACATACGGGGCGTATGTCAATTGCAGCCCCGAATGTTGGAGTGCAGCGATCAAAACCTTCAAGCTTTGCGAACGGCTTCGCCTGCGCGGCGAAGCCGCGTCGCAATCGCCCGAAGGTCGGACCTGCCTTGTTTTGAATGGAGAAACCATGACCAAACGCGACGCGATCTTTCCTGCCGGCCGGCAGGCTCTCTACGAGATCAACCGCTATTCGGCGGCGATCCGCTCGGGTGACCTTCTGTTCGTCTCCGGCCAGGTCGGCAGCCGCGAGGACGGGTCGCCCGAGCCGGTCTTCGAAAAGCAGGTGCAGCTTGCCTTCGACAATCTCGCGGCTGTGCTGAAGGCCGCCGGCTGCACGTTCGACGACATCGTCGACGTGACCACGTTCCACACCGATCCAGCCGCGCAGTGGCAGGCGATCGACGCCGTTCGGCTGAAGGCGTTCGGTGAGCCGCCTTACACGAACTGGACCGCGGTGGGCGTGAACTGGCTGGCGGGCTTCGATTTCGAGATAAAGGTCATCGCGCGCCTTCCTCAGGCCGCCTGATCGATCGGCGGCGAGCGGCTAAGCGGCCGTTCGCCCCTCAGGGCACGATCAGCGTGCCGGCGCCGTGTTCGGTGAACAGTTCCAGCAGCACCGCATGCGGCGTCTTGCCGTTGAGGATGACGACGCCTTCGACGCCGCGCTCGATCGCTTCGATACAGGTCTCGACCTTGGGGATCATGCCGCCTGACACCGTGCCGTCCTTGATCAGCGCCTTGGCCTCGGCCACGGTCAGTTCGTCGATCAGCTTCTTGTTCTTGTCGAGCACGCCGGGCACATCGGTGAGGAACAGCAGCCGTGTTGCCTGGCAGGCGCCGGCAATGGCGCCGGCGAAGGTGTCGGCGTTGATGTTGTAGGTGTGGCCGTCGCGGCCCGGCGCCACCGGTGCCAGCACCGGGATCATTTCGGAACGCGCCAGAAGGTCGAGCAGCGTGCGGTCGACCTCGACCGGCTCGCCGACGAAGCCAAGATCGAGCACGCGCTCGATGTTCGAGTCCGGGTCGATCATGGTCTTGCGGGCCTTTTCGGCGAACACCATGTTGCCGTCCTTGCCGCACAGGCCGATCGCCCATTCGCCCTCGGCGTTGATCAGCGCGACGATCTCCTTGTTGATCGAGCCGGCCAGCACCATTTCGACGATCTCGACCGTCTTCTGGTCGGTGACGCGCAGGCCGCCCTCGAACTTCGATTCGATGCCCATCTTGGCCAGCATGGCGCCGATCTGCGGGCCGCCGCCGTGGACGACGATCGGGTTGACGCCGGACTGCTTCAGGAGCGCGATGTCGCGCGCGAACGCCTTGCCGAGCTCGATATCGCCCATGGCGTGGCCGCCATATTTCACCACGACGGTCTTGTGCTCGTAACGCTGCATGTAGGGCAGCGCCCGCGAAAGCAGAGCGGCCTGCATTTCGGCGGTGGCGGTTATTTCCGTCATCGGCTTGTTTCCCGGCTTTTGGTTTTATGCATGTCGTTGTCCCAAAACCGCTGGACACTTTTGGGCGACATGCATCAGGTAAGGACGGCGGCGTCTTAGCGGGAATTGGCGCCGCCCGCAAATGGCTTTGCTGTCATATTCGAGCGCTTCACGACCTCGTCATCATGACGGCACCATCAGCGGCGCCCTGCGGCCCAGCCAACCCGAGATCTTCTCCATCTGCGCGGCAAGCGACAGCAGCGTCTCCTCATCGCCCGGACGGCCCGCTGCCTGGATGCCGATCGGCAGGCCGGCGTCGGTGACATGGACCGGCAGGGCGATCGACGGCTGGCCGCTGACATTCTGGATCGCCGGCCAATGGGTGAACCAAAGGCTCTTGTCCATCAGCTGGCCGAAGAACGGCTTCAGCTTCAGCAAGGCCGTCAGATGAAGCTTGTCGAGCAGGTTCTCGATGAGCTCGTCGGCGCCTTTCGGATCCATGGCACCGCAGGCGAGCGGCGGGTGGGCAATGATCGGCATCAGCACGGCGTCATACTGTGCGGTCTCCGCGATCAGCCGCCGCGAGGCGGCATGCAGCCGTTGCAGGTCGGCATAGGTCTCGCCGGCCGACACCATTTCGCCGAAGCGGGCGAGCACGCGTGTGGCTCGCTCGATGTCGCCGGTGACGGAACGGCCGACACGCAGCGCTTGCGCCCGCATCGTGCCGGCGACGGCAGAGGCAACCGTCCTGCAGAAGTCGGCGAAGAAATCGCGCCCGATAGAAGGCAGGTCGATCTCCTCGACCGTATGGCCGCCCTCACGGACAAGCGCCACCGCCGTGTCGAGCGCCTTGAGCGTCTCATCCGAGATCGGCAGGCCAAGCGGCGATTTGCGATACACGGCCAGCCTGAGCTTGCCGGGATCGCGCGCGGCAGCCGCCGTGAATGTGCCTTTCGGCGACGGCGCGGCATAGGGCGACAGGAGGTCGGGACCGTGGGTGAGGTCGAGCAGCAACGCGCAATCGCGCACCGAACGGGTGAGCGCATGGTCGACCACCATGCCGTACCAGCTTTCGCTCACCAGGGGCGTCAGCGGTGTGCGGCCACGCGACGTCTTCAGGCCGACAAGTCCGGTGCAGGCGGCAGGCACGCGGATCGAGCCGCCGCCATCCGAGGCATGCGCCACCGGCACCACGCCTGCCGCGACCAGTGCCGCCGCACCACCCGACGAGCCACCGCTGGTATGACCGGTGTTCCAGGGATTGCGGGTGATGCCGAAGGCCTTGGATTCGGTCATCAGCCGAAGCCCGTGTTCCGGCGACGTGGAGGTGACGACCGGAATGAGGCCGGCGGCGAGATAGCGGTCGGTCAGCACCGAATTGACATCGGCCAGCCATGCCGGAATGCGGCTGCCGCCATGCGTCGGCACGCCCTTGATGGCGATGCCGAGATCCTTGATGGCGAAGGGAACGCCGGCCAGCGGCAGCGAGCGGTCGACGGTCTTCGCCCGGGCGCGGGCGGCATCATAGAGCGGCTCGGCCGTGGCGTTGATGTCGGGCCGCGTGGCCTCGGCACGGGCGATCGCTGCTTCGGTCAGCTCGACGGCTGAAATGTCGCCCTTGCGAACCAGGTCGGCGAGGCCGGTTGCGTCCTGCGCCCACAGTGTATGTTCAACCGACATGCGCGCCCCCGTCACTGCCAGCAAGCTAGCCAGTGGCGACTTCATTGGCAATCGAGGACAAATCCGGGCCGGCGACACGCAAAAGCTTAGGCGTGCACAAGGTTATTTCCGCCGTTGCAAATACATTGCAATCGCCTAATTTGCCTGAGATGACGCCGCAGGACATCACCAAGCTGATCGTCCGGACTTCAATGAAGGATCGGGCTGCGTTCGATCTGCTCTACCGGCAGACCAGCGCGAAACTTTTCGGCGTTTGTCTTCGTGTATTGAACGACCGGGGAGATGCGGAAGAAGCGCTACAGGAAGTCTTCGTCAAGATATGGACGAAGGCGGATCGTTTTGCCGTCTCCGATCTGAGCCCGATCTCCTGGCTGGTGGCGATTGCGCGCAATCATGCGATCGATCGCATCAGGGCGCGGCGCAAGCCCGCAGCCGACATCGATGCCGCGCTCGACGTGGCCGATCCGGCGCCTGGACCTGAAGCGATGGCGGTGGCGGGCGATGAATCCGAACGCATCCATCATTGTCTCGATGAGCTGGAAAAGGACCGGGCGGCGGCCGTCCGGGGCGCCTACCTCAAGGGCGAAAGCTATGCCGAACTGGCGGAGCGCCACGGCGTGCCGCTGAACACGATGCGTACCTGGCTGCGCCGCAGCCTGTTGAAACTCAGAGAATGTCTGGAAAGATGACGCTGGCGGAAGACACAGGACCGGAACGTGGAGGCGACGACCTGCTCGCCGCCGAATACGTTCTCGGCGTGCTGGCTGCCGACGAACGCCAGATCGCCTCCCGTCGCATCGACGCCGAGACGGATTTCGCGCGCCTTGTCGACGGCTGGGAGATCAATTTTTCACCGCTGGCTGCCGCCTATCCGGAAATCGAGCCGCCGGCTTCGGTCAAGCCTGCGATCGATCGCCGCCTGTTCGCGTCCGCCGCTTCCGTGACCACGCCCGCTGAATCGCGCGACGGGCTATGGTCCAGCCTGGCCTTCTGGCGTGGCCTTGCCGCGGCGGCGGTTGCAGCACTCGCCATCTACATCGCCGTGCCCATCCTCAACCCGCCGGTCGAGCAGCCGCAGGCGCGCCTCGTCGCCTCGCTCGCCGCCGAGGGCACCGATGTCAAATATCTCGCCGTCTATGACGCCGTGCATCACGAAGTCGGCCTGTCGCACGTCTCCGGTGAGCGTGCCGCAGGCAAGGACTTCGAACTGTGGATGATCGAGGGCAAGAACCCGCCAGTCTCGATGGGCGTCATTCCGGCCGGTGCCACGGCGCATATCGTCGTCTCGCCGGCGGCCCAGCAGAAGCTCGCCCAGGGCGCGGTGCTTGCCGTCAGCCTCGAGCCGGCAGGCGGTTCGCCGACCGGCCAGCCGACCGGACCGGTGGTCGCAGCGGGCGATCTGAAGAGCATCTGACCGGCTCTTGCCGCCAGCAGGACCAAAAATAGACTAGCTGAAGTCTATCTACCGAATCACATGCCTATGGGAAGCATGTTAGCCGGCAAGCGGCTGCGCCGTAAAATCTCTCCGGCATACCGAATAAAATAAGAAATCAAAATATTTCTGAAACTCGCGCATTTTTGTTCCGTATCTCCTCGCGTCCCCAAAGATGGGAAGAGAAAAACCCGAGGAGTTTGACATCATGCGTAGATACGCCACCCTTTTGCTCGCCGGTACGATCGCCGTTTCCGCCCTTGCCACCGCTGCCTATGCCGAAAACCCGATGGTTGGCGGCGCCGCCATGTATGCCAACAAGAACATCGTCGAGAACGCCGTCAACTCGAAGGACCACACGACGCTGGTCGCCGCGGTCAAGGCTGCCGGCCTGGTCGAAACGCTGCAGGGCGCAGGCCCGTTCACCGTGTTCGCGCCGACCAACGAGGCTTTCGCGGCGCTTCCGGCCGGCACGGTCGAGACGCTGCTCAAGCCCGAGAACAAGGACAAGCTCACCAAGATCCTGACCTGCCATGTCATCGGCGCCAAGGCGATGGGGGCGGACGTGGCCGCGATGGCCAAGGCTGATGGCGGCACCCACAAGGTCAAGACGGTCGGCGGCTGCGAATTGTCGCTCAAGGCCGACGGCGGCAAGGTCACCGTCACCGACGAGAACGGCAATGTCGCCAATGTGACGATTGCCGATGTCGAGCAGTCCAACGGCGTTATCCACGTCATCGACAAGGTTCTTTTGCCCAAGATGTAACAAGGGACTTGCTGCCGGCGAACTGGCAGCAAGGACCCTCAGTCGATTGCATGATCCCGCTCCCGTGATCCGCAATTGACCCGCGCACTCCGCGTCGTCCACGTTCAGATGTGGGACGGCGCGGAGTGTTCGTTCGAGGGCCACCGTCACCGGCTTTTGATTTCCGCGCGGCGGTATAGTTTGGCAAAAGGACATCAGGAGGAATTGGTCATGAACCGTCGCGACTTTCTTTTGAGCGGTGCCGCCGCCATCGGCGTCGTCGGCGCCGCGGCAACGATGCTGCGCATGAGCAACCCGCAGGCCGCGCAGGCGGCCGAAAAGTTCGAGGTCACCAAGACCGACGCCGAGTGGAAAGCCATCCTGTCACCGGCCGCGTTCGACGTGCTGCGCAAGGAAGGCACGGAATACCCCGGCACCAGCCCGCTGCTCAACGAACACCGCAAGGGCATCTTCGCTTGTGCCGGCTGCGACCTGCCGGTCTACCCGTCGGAGACGAAATTCGATTCCGGCACCGGCTGGCCGAGCTTCTGGCAGGAGGTCGCCAATGGCATCGGCAAGACCGTGGACAGGTCGCTCGGCATGACCCGCACCGAAGTGCATTGCCGCCGTTGCGGCGGTCATCTTGGCCACGTCTTCGACGACGGCCCGGCGCCGACCGGCCTGCGCCATTGCATCAACGGTGTGGCGCTGACCTTCAAGCCCGCCACGGCCTGACAGAACCATCTCTTTGTTTTGACGTGATTGCGAACGGAAGACCGTTTCACATTTGCCAAGAGATAGGTCCCCCATGACCGAAAGAACCACCATGGCCGAGTCATTGCCGACAACCGCCGTCGTCCGGGTCTCGCGCGCCAGCTACGACCCGAGCCGGTTCGCCGAGGTCGACGCCGCGAGCAAGAAGACCTCGGAGTACATAATCCCGGCCATCAGACGGTTGCCGGGGCTCCTTCACTTTTATGCGGGCGTCTCGCCGAAGGGCTCGATCGTGCAAGTTAGCGTCTGGGACACCGACGAGCATGCGGCACAGTTGGACCTCCTGAAGGAGATGGTCGTCGACGGCCGCAGGGATATGGAGGCGGTCGGTGTAACGTTCACCCCGATCTTCAACCACCCGATCGACTGGACCTGGACCATCTGATCTGGGTCCGAACTCATAACCAGCAGGGGTTGTGACGCGGCCGAAGTCCTTCAGCCGACAGAACATGCATTCGTAGTCGGAAACGAAAAACTCCGGGCTTTGCGGCCCGGAGTTTTTTGCGCGATCAGAGCTTTTCGGGCGTGGACTGGAGGAGCTTCCCGAAACCGCTGCCGCGTATGGATCTCCTGTTCAATGCCCGCCGCCGCCACCGCCGGCCGCAGCCGGCTTGCGGATCAGCATGGTGAACAGGCCAAGCGTCGCAAACAGAACCGTCAGCATGAAGAACACATCCATGAAGGACAGCAACGCCGCCTGCTGCTGGACCATGCCCGACAGCTTGGAGATGGCCGCACTGGTCGCGTCCAGGCCGGGGGTCTGCTCGAAATTGAGCGTCATGTTCTGCAGCTTGGTCTGCGCGGCCTCACTGCCCCACTGCACATGCTCGGAGAGCCTTGCGTAGTGGAAGGCGTTGCGGTCGATCAGCACGGTGTTGATCAGGGCAAGGCCAACGGCGCCGCCAAGGTTGCGGGTGAGGTTGAACAGGCCTGATGCATTCTTCAACCGCTCCGGCGGCAAGGTGCCGAGTGCGATGTTGTTGATCGGCACCATGCACAGCATCATCGAACAGCCGCGCAGGATCTGCGGGATGAGCAGCTCATAGAAATCCCAGTCGGCGGTCAGATGCGTCATCCACCAGGTTCCGGTGGCGAAGCCGAAGAAGCCGATCATCATCATCAACCGCGGGTCCATCTTGTTGGACAGGATGCCCGAGATCGGCGCGGTGAAGAACATGGCCAGACCGCTGACGAACAACGCCTCGCCGATCATCATCGAATCGTAGCCACGGATGCGCCCGAGGAACACCGGGTAGAGATAGGTCAGGCCGTAGAGGCCGATGCCGATGACGAAGGAAAACAGCGAGCCGAAGGCGAAGTTGATGTTGGTGAACGCCTTCAGGTCGACGATCGGCTCCTCGGCGGTGAACACGCGCCAGAAGAACAGCACCCCGCCAATGGTCATGACGATGGCGCAGATGAACACGCCCTGGTCCTGCAGCCAGTCATTGTTGGGGCCTTCCTCCAGCACATATTCCATACAACCTAGCAAGGCCGCCATGCCGGCGAGGCCCCACCAGTCGAACTTGCTGAACAGCTTGAGGTTGGGCTTGTCGAAGTCGATCAACGTCCAGGCCGCCGTCGTCACCAGGATGCCGGGCACGACATTGACCAGGAACAGCCAATGCCAGGACATGGCATGGCTGATGTAGCCGCCGACGGTCGGGCCGATGGTCGGCGCCAGCGTCGCCACCAGGCCGATCATCGGCGATACCACGGCGCGGCGCGAGGGCGGGAAGATGGTGAAGGCGGCAGCAAAGACGCTCGGGATCATGCCGCCGCCGATAAAGCCCTGCACGGCGCGGTAGACGATCATCTGGTCGATGTTGGTGGCGGTCGCCGCCAGCGCACTGGCCGCGGTGAAGCCTGCCGCGGAGATCGTGAACAGCACGCGCGTCGACAGCATCCGGCTGAGGAAACCCGACAGCGGGATCATCACCACTTCGGCGATCAGATAGGCGGTCTGCACCCACGGGATCTCGTCGGAGCTGGCGCTCAGGCCGGCCTGGATCTCGGCTAGCGAGGCGGAGACGATCTGGATGTCCAGGATGGCCATGAACATGCCGAACACCATCGCCAGGAAGGCGATGACGCGCCGCGTCGAGATGGTGTCAGGCACAGCCGGCCTCGCCGGCGGCGCTCCTGCTGTCAGGGTTGCGGTTGCCATGGCATTGCTCCCCGGCTACCGCTCAGTTCGATGCCACTGAGCCCGACCCGGATGGGGCGGTGCGGCTGTCGACGGCGACGATGACGCTCAGGCCGGCGCGCAGCCTGCCGCTCTTCAGCACGTCGGCGGGCACATCGATGCGGACCGGAACGCGCTGCACCACCTTGGTGAAGTTGCCGGTGGCGTTTTCGGGCGGCAGCAGCGAGAACACCGCGCCGGAAGCCGGGGCCAGCGACGAGACGGTTCCCTCGAAGTCCTGGCCGTCGGTCGCATCGACCGAAATCTTGACCTTCTCGCCGGGCACCAGCCGGGCAAGCTGCGTCTCCTTGAAGTTGGCGACGATGTAGAGCTTGTCCATCGGCACGATGACGGCGAGCTTCTGGCCGGGGCTGACGAGGTCGCCCTGCTCGACGGAACGGTTGCCAACGACGCCGTCATAAGGCGCCTTGAGCACGGTGAAGGAAAGATCGCGCAGGGCCTTATCGTGGCTGAGCTGCAGGGACGCCAGCGTGCTTGCCGATTCCGCGCGCTGCGCCTGCAGCACGCCGATATTGGCCTGCGCAGCGGCGATCTGTGCGTCGGCGCCGACAAGGGCGGCGTTGGCCTGCTGCACCGCCGTCTGGGCGTCGTCCAGCTGGGCCTGCGTGCCGACATGCGTCTTGAGCAGCTGCGAGGCGCGCGCCGCGACCTTGCCCGCATTATCGGCCGCGGCCTGGTCGGCGACCTTCTGCGCCTGCGCCTGCTGCAACGAGGCGCGCGCCGCTTCGGTCTGGGCGTCGATACGGTCGAGCGTCTTGCTCAAAGTGGCGATCTGCGCCTCGGCCTGGGCGACAGCGATCTTGTAGTCGCCGTCATCGACGACGAGCAACGGATCGCCCGCCTTGACCGACTGGTTCTCGCTGACCTTGACCTGATCGACATAGCCGGAAATCTTGGGCGAAATGAACGCCATGTCAGCCTGGACATAGGCGTCGTCCGTCGAGATCATGAAGCGGCCCGTGGTCCAGTAATCGTAACCGTACCAGGCGCCGGCGCTCAGCAAGGCAACGCCGATGATCGGCAGCAGAAAGGAGCGCACCGAGCGCTTCTTCTTGACCGGAGCCTCTGCCGGCGGCGATGATACGCCGGGCTGGACAGGCACTCCCGGTGCTTCCGTCGCCGGCGCAACCTTGGCATTGGGGAAGGGACGGACTTCAGCTGTGGTCGGCGCGTTCGAGGACATGACATCTCTCTAAAGTTATAATATAATACTGAACCGTTCGGTTCGATCCGGGCGTTGACATAGCGCGTAAAGAGGACCATATCAAGGGCAATCGAACCGGTTGGTTCGAATTATTTTCGAGGTGTGACTTTCATGACCGAGACATCGCCCAACGTTGAAAACGAGTCGTGCGACGACCTGTTGGAAAGCTTGCGCCGTGGCCGCCCGGCGGCCGGGCAGGATCCGGTCAAGCGCAGCCAGATCATCGACGGCGCCCGTCGTGTCTTCATCGACAAGGGGTTCGAGGCCGCCTCGATGAACGACATCACCCGCGAGGCCGGTGTCTCCAAGGGCACGATCTATGTCTATTTCGCCAACAAGGAAGAGCTGTTCGAAGCGCTGATCGAGGAAGAGCGCGGCACCATCTTCAAGAACATGTACGACGTTCTGGACAATGCCGACGACCTGCGCGAGACGCTGGTGAAGTTCGGCAAGGTGCTGGCTCTCAAGATCACGTCGGCCAAGGTTATCCAGGCGCAGCGCACGGTGATCGGCGCATCCGACCGGATACCCGACATGGGCGCACGGTTTTACGAACGCGGTCCCAAGCGCGGTCACGACAAAGTCGCGGCCTTTCTCAATGCCGCCATCGAGCGCGAGCTGCTGCGGATCGACGATGTCGATCTCGCCGCCTATCAGTTCACCGAACTGTGCCTGGCCGGCCTGTTCCGCCAGTGCATCTTCGCCTACCGCACCAAAGCCCCGAGCCAGGACGAGATCGACCACATCGTCAGGTCAGGCGTCAGCATGTTCCTGAAGGCTTACGGCACCGAACGGCTTGCGGCGGAAGAAGGCCATCAGACGATTGCTATCGAGGCCAAGCCCTAGACCTAAGGTGTGTTGAGATGCCTAGCCGCCATTGGCGGCAAGC
The DNA here is from genome assembly GCF_003997785.1 of Mesorhizobium sp. M7D.F.Ca.US.004.01.2.1. Taxonomy (NCBI): domain Bacteria; kingdom Pseudomonadati; phylum Pseudomonadota; class Alphaproteobacteria; order Hyphomicrobiales; family Phyllobacteriaceae; genus Mesorhizobium; species Mesorhizobium sp. M7D.F.Ca.US.004.01.2.1. Next base: position 25,036 of record NZ_RZRQ01000050.1, read on the forward strand.
ACGATCGCGGCCTGCAATTCCTGCAGGCCCTCGGCCTTTTCCGACGACGTCGCCAGAACGAACGGGAACGCCGCCGGCCGCTTCTTGATCTTTGCCAGCGTCTCCTCGATCAGCCGCGGCACGCCGGCGGTCTTGATCTTGTCGGTCTTGGTCAGCACGATCTGGTAGGACACCGCCGCTTTGTCGAGCAGCGACAGCACTTCATCGTCCTTGGCCTTGATGCCGTGGCGGGCGTCGATCAGCACATAGACCCGCTTCAGCGTGACGCGGCCCTTGAGATAGTCGAAGACCAGCTTGGTCCACTCGTCGACCTTCTCCTTCGGCGCGGTGGCGTAGCCGTAGCCGGGCATATCGACCAGCGCCAAGGGCGGCAGGTCGGCGCCCTCGCCCGAAAATCCGTCCGGCACGAAATAGTTGAGCTCCTGCGTGCGCCCCGGCGTGTTGGAGGTGCGCGCCAGCCCCTTCTGGTTGACAAGCGCGTTGATCAGCGACGACTTGCCGACGTTCGAGCGGCCGGCAAAGGCGATTTCCGGCGGTCCTTCCGGCGGCAGGAACTTCATGGCCGGCACGCCGCGGATGAAGATCCATCCCCGTGTAAAC
>NZ_RZRQ01000510.1:0-3009 GCF_003997785.1 Mesorhizobium sp. M7D.F.Ca.US.004.01.2.1
AGCAAGGCATGACCGGCATCGACAATCTCGACTACATGACGGCGACGTCGACCTCGACCGGTTCGGCCTCGATCACGCTGACCTTCACCACATCAGCCGATCCCGATACCGCCCAGGTGCAGACGCAAAACAAGCTGCAACTGGTGCAGTCGCAGCTGCCGCAGGTGGTGCAGAGCAACGGCATCACCGTCTCCAAATCCTCGACCGGCTTCCTGATGGTCATCGGCTTCGTCTCGACCGACGGCAAGATGAACTCGACCGATCTCGCCGACTATGTCGACGCCACCGTCAACGACACGCTGAAGCGCGTCGAAGGCGTGGGCTCGACGCAGCTGTTCGGCTCCGGCTATGCCATGCGCATCTGGCTCGACCCCGACAAGCTCGCCAAATATGCCCTGATGCCGAGCGACGTGGCCTCGGCGATCGAGGCGCAGAACACGCAGGTTTCGGCCGGCCAGCTCGGCGGCCTGCCGGCGCGCAAGGGCCAGCAGCTCAATGCAACGGTGACTGCCAAGAGCCGGCTGCAGACCGCCGAACAGTTCCGCAACATCATCCTGAAGAGCCAGACGGACGGCTCGCTGGTGCGCCTCAACGACGTCGCCACCGTCGAACTCGGCGCCGAAAGCTATACGACGCAGGCCAATTACAACGGCAAGCCGGCGGCCGGCGTCGCCGTCAACCTGGCGACCGGCGCCAATGCCATCAACACCGCCGAGGCGGTGCGTTCGACGATCGCCCGGCTGAGCTCGACCTTCCCGCAAGGGGTCGAGGTCGTCTATCCCTACGACACCTCGCCCTTCGTGCGGCTGTCGATCGAGGAGGTGGTCAAGACGCTGGCTGAGGCGATCGTGCTGGTGTTCCTGGTGATGTTCATCTTCCTGCAGAACCTACGCGCCACCATCATCCCGACGATCGCGGTGCCGGTGGTGCTGCTCGGCACGTTCGGCGTGCTGTCGCTGTTCGGCTATTCCGTCAACACGCTGACCATGTTTGCCATGGTGCTCGCCATCGGCCTTTTGGTCGATGACGCCATCGTCGTCGTCGAGAATGTCGAACGCGTGATGCAGGAGGAGGGCCTGTCGCCAAAGGAGGCGACGCGCAAGTCGATGCACGAAATCACCGGCGCGCTGATCGGCATCGCCACCGTGCTTTCGGCCGTGTTCGTGCCGATGGCTTTCTTCGGCGGCTCGACCGGCATCATCTACCGGCAATTCTCGGTGACCATCGTCTCGGCGATGGTGCTGTCCGTGCTGGTCGCACTTGTGCTGACGCCGGCACTGTGCGCCACCATCCTGCGGCCGCCCAAGGACCATGCGACGCAGACCGGCCCGTTCGGCTGGTTCAACCGTGTCTTCGATCGCGGCACGCTTGCCTATCGCGACGGCTCGCACGGCATCATCAACCGGTCCTGGCGCTTCCTCGTCGTCTTCCTGGCCATCGTCGTTGCCGTGGGCTGGATGTTTGCCCGGCTGCCAAGTTCGTTCCTGCCGGAAGAAGACCAGGGCATCCTGATCACCAGCGTGCAGCTGCCGGTCGGCGCGACGCAGGACCGCACCGAGCGCGTGCTGGCGCAAGTCACCGACCACTATCTCGGCCAAGAGAAGGACGCCGTCGACGGGGTGTTCACCGCCTCCGGCTTCGGCTTCGGCGGCGCCGGGCAGAATGTCGGCATCGCTTTCGTGCGGCTGAAGGATTTCGGCCTGCGCAAATCGCCGGCCATGGCTGCGCAGGCGATCGCCGGCCGCGCCATGGGCGCCTTCTCCAAGATCAGGGACGCGCAGGTCTTCGCGCTTGCGCCTCCCGCCATCCAGGGGTTCGGCAACACCAACGGCTTCGACTTCTACCTGCAGGACGTCAACGGCGCCGGCCATGACGCGCTGATCCAGACGCGTAACCAGCTTCTGGCCCTGGCCGGGCAGAGCAAGGTGCTCGCCAACACCCGCCCCAACGGGCAGGAAGACCAGCCGCAATTCTCGGTCGATATCGACCAGGAAAAGGCAAGCGCGCTCGGCGTCAGCCTGGCCGACATCAACAACACGCTGTCGACCGCCTGGGGCAGCGACTATGTCAATGATTTCATCGATCGCGGACGGGTGAAGCCGGTCTATCTGCAGTCGGACCCGAACTTCCGCATGCAGCCGGAAGATCTGGACAAATGGCAAGTCCGCAATGCCAGCGGCGCCATGGTGCCGTTCTCGGCCTTTGCCTCCAGCCACTGGACATTCGGTTCGCCCAGGCTCGAACGCTACAATGGGTCGGCGGCGGTCGAGATCCAGGGCGCGGCGGCCACGGGCGTCAGCTCGGGCGCCGCCATGGACGAGATCGACAAGCTTGTGGCGCAGCTGCCCGCCGGTTACTCCCACGAATGGACCGGCCTGTCGCACCAGGAGAAGCTTTCCGGCAATCAGGCGCTGTCGCTCTATGCGATCTCGGCACTTGTCGTGTTCTTGTGCCTGGCCGCGCTCTATGAGAGCTGGTCGATCCCGTTCGCGGTCATGCTCTCGGTGCCGATCGGCATCTTCGGCGCGCTGCTGGCGGCGAGCCTGTTCGGCCAGTCCAACGACGTCTATTTCAAGGTCGGCCTGCTGACCACGATCGGTCTCGCCGCCAAGAACGCCATCCTCATCGTCGAGTTCGCCATCGAGCGGCAGACTGCCGGCATGGGGCTCGTCGAGGCGACGCTGGAGGCCGCGCGACAGCGGCTGCGACCGATCCTGATGACGTCGCTGGCCTTCATCCTCGGTGTGTTGCCGCTTGCGATTGCCAGCGGCGCGGGCTCCGGCGCGCAGAACTCCGTCGGCATCGGCGTGATGGGCGGCATGATCGCGGCGACCGTGATCGGCGTGTTCCTGGTGCCGCTGCTGTTCGTCACGGTGCGGCGCATCTTCAAGGGCAGGGCGGCCAAACCAGATACGGGCGAGACGCCGGTGACGGCCAACCAGCAATAAGGAAACTTCACATGACAGGTTTGGAACGTGGCTCGGTGGCCGCGGGGCGGCTCCTTGCGCC
>NZ_RZRQ01000511.1:0-2998 GCF_003997785.1 Mesorhizobium sp. M7D.F.Ca.US.004.01.2.1
GCCTGAGCGCACCCGCCTTGACCTGCTCTGAGAACTCGCCAAAGCCGGAGATGCCGGCCGCGACCTGGTTGCCGAGCAGCGCCGACAACGCCTCGCCGCCGCCAGCGAACGGCACATAGGACAGGTTTGTCGCCGGAACGCCAACCGTCTTGGCAATCAAGCCGAACAGGATGTGGTCGGAACCGCCGGCGGAGCCGCCAGCGACAGGAACCTTTGTCGAATCGGCCTTGAGTGCGGCGACGAAATCGGCGGCCGTCTTGAACGGCGACTCCGCCGGCACCACCAAAGCCTCGAACTCGCCGGTGAGACGAGCGATCGGGGTGACTTGCGTCAGATTGTTGGCAGCCTTGTTGGCGATGATGGCGCCAACCATGACCATGCCGGCAACCATCAGCGAATTGCCCTTGCCGTTCCACTGGCTGATGAATTGCGGCAGCCCGACCGTGCCGCCGGCGCCGCCGACATTGGTGATCTGCGAGCCGGAGATGAGCTTCTCGCTGCGCAGCACCTGGTCCATCGTACGCCCTGTCTGGTCCCAGCCGCCGCCCGGTGCCGCCGGTACGAAAATCTGGATCTGCGGTGCACCCTCGGCGAAAGCGGGGGTGAGATGAAGTCCTGCAAGGCCGGCAGCGCTCGCGGCCGCCGTGTTCATCAAAAATCTGCGTCTGTTCAGCATGGGATTCCTCCAGATCACGACACCTCCTCCGGTGCCTGCCAAACGCGCCTGCATTCACAGACCCGTGATCGAGTTCAAGCAGATGTTACCGAGTTCTGTCAACGGGAACGATATTCTGCTGGACAGAACGATCCAGTGGCGCGACAGAGTGACCCCGCTCGGGCTTCTCCGGACTGGAACCGCAATGGACTTACCAAGCAGACCGACTGATGCGGAAAACCGGCGTGCGTCCGCCGAAGGTGTTGCGGCACTTGATCGGGCGATCGCCATCCTCGATGCCTTCACCACCGCCGACCGCTCGCTCAGCCTGGCCGAAATCGCGGCGCGCACAGGCCTCTACAAGAGCACCATCCTGCGGCTGGCGAATTCCCTGCTGCGCGGACGATTGCTCGAGCGCCTCGACGATGGGCGCTACCGCGTCGGACCTGCCACGTTTCGGCTCGGTGCGCTCTACCAGCGTTCGGTGGTGGCGATCGATATCCTGTTGCCGATCATGCGCGACCTTTCCGAACGAAGCTGGGAAAGCGTTGCCTTCTATGTTCGCTCGGGCGACGTCCGCACCTGTCTCTACCGCGTCGAATCCAAGCACGCGATCCGCTATACGATACGCGAAGGCGACGTGTTGCCTTTGCTGGTCGGCTCGGGTGGTCGCGTGCTTGCGGCGTTTTCCGGCCAGCAGGGCGAACCCTACGAGACCATCCGCAAGACCTGCACCTGTCTCGCCATCGGCGACCGCGATCCCGACACGGCGGGCGTGTCGGCGCCCGTGTTCGGGCCGGGGCGCGTCCTGCTCGGCGCCTTGACGCTGGCCGGGCCTAGCACGAGGGTCGACGCGGCGTTTCTCCAGCGCATGAAGCGTCCGCTGCTCGAGGCCGCCGCCCGCGCCACCCGCGCCTTCGGCGAGGACGCCTCCATGCTTGAGCAGGCGAGCCTCGCGGCGGATGCATAGCGCCGATTGGCTTGGCTGACTACGCAAACTTTGAATACAATCCGATTCAACCTGAAGCAATTTCATGAAAAACCGTAATATTCGGTCGCCTGCAGCAAGAATCGACCTTGCAAATAGTTGAAGTCTTTATTCGCTGTTAAGCCCCCCCATGATAACCGGATTGTTGTCGCCAGCTGAGCGACATGAGGGACAAACACAGTCTCAACCGACGGATGGAACCGTCGGACAGACACGCTGACAGGGATCATGGCAAGTCCATGGAAATTCGATGAAGCTGTCATCGATGGACGCAAGCCCCCGTCTCCTCGGGCTCGTCTGGCCGTTCATTGCCGTCGTTCTTGCTCAGGCGCTGGTTGCCAGCCTCAGCCTCTACACGCTGTCGGCGGTTCGCGCCTATGTCGGCGGCGAGAGCCAGTGGTCCAAGGGACAGAAGCACGCCATCTATTTTCTCAGCCTCTATGCCGGCACCGGCAGCGAGGAATTCTTCAGCGAGTACCGTGGAGCGATCGCCGTTCCGCTGGCCGATCGTTCGGCACGCCTAGCGCTTGAGCAGCCCGAGCCCGACACCAACGCGGCGCGCACCGGCTTCCTGCAGGGCAGAAACCACCCCGACGACGTGACCGGGATGATCTGGCTATTCCAGAATTTCCGCGGCTTCAGCTATCTTGATGCCGCCATCCGGCACTGGACGGCTGCCGACACCATGATCCTCGCCATCCAGCAACTTGGCGACGCCATGCACGAGACGCTCGGCAAGGGTCCGGTATCGACGGCTGAGATCAGCGCCTGGAAGGCGGAGATCCACCGGCTCGATCATCAGATCACCCCACTTTCCAAGGCCTTCTCGGACAGCCTCGGCGAGGGATCGCGCTTCATCAAGATGCTGCTCACCTTTGCCAATCTCGTCACCGCCGCCTTGCTGATCCTGCTTGCCGTGTGGCGGACGCGCAAACTCCTGGCGCAGCGCCAGGCCTTCCAGTTGGCGCTGAACGCCGAGCGTGAGCGCGCGCAGATCACCCTGGCTTCGATCGGGCAGGCCGTGATCAGCACCGGCGCCGACGGGCGGCTGGACTACATGAACGCCGTCGCCGAAAGATTGCTGGCATGTCCGCTCAGTGCCGCCCGAGGCAAGCCGATCGAGTGGCTGTTTCGCCTTGTGGACAAGGATACCAGCGTCGAGGATGTCAGGCTGATCGAGCGCCTGCTGGCCGGGGAACCGCGCCGTTCCAGCGCGCGTCCGCAATTGCTGCAGCGGCCGGACGGATCGGTTGTTCCCGTCGCGTTGACCGGTGCGCCGCTGCTCGTTTCCGGCCACGTCGTCGGCGCGGTGCTCGCCTTCCACGACATGACGCGCGAAGAGGACTACATCGAAC
>NZ_RZRQ01000512.1:0-2993 GCF_003997785.1 Mesorhizobium sp. M7D.F.Ca.US.004.01.2.1
CCTGCCGACCTTTTTCGGCCTGATCGGCGGCGTCAAGACCATGGGTTTTCTCGGCCTGTTCATCGGCCCGGTGCTGATGGCCCTGCTGGTCGCGATCTGGCGCGAATGGCTACGCGAGGTGGAGCTGACCGACGAAATCGTCCCGGGCTCGCCAGTCGAAATCGAAGCCGGCCCGCAAATCGAGGTCCTGCCGGAACCTGACGTGGCGAAGAAAGCCAGCGCCTGATCTCGAAAGCCGGCCTGCGCTACACCGGATGATGCACCGCAAGGTCGGCACGGCGCTTGCGCCCTTCATGCAGTTGCCACAGCGAATGCGCAATCAGCGTGACGATCAGGATCGCGCCGCCGATCAGGCTGTTGCGCGACGGCGTCTCGGCAAAGATCATCCATACCCAGACCGGCGCCAGAACCGTTTCCAGGAGATAGAACATCGCCACCTCGGGACCTGAGATGTATTTCGGCCCGTTGGCGAGGCAGAAGAACGCTATCGGCATGATGACGGCGCCGTTGAGGATGATCCACCATGGCGCCTCCACCTGAAAGCCGGTCTTCGAAACCATGAAGGCGGCGACGGCAAAAGGCAGCACCACCCCGATCAGCGCGGTGAAGCCCATATCCTTGCCGCTCGCCCGCGAGATGGTGATGGCGCAGGCGACGCACAGGGCCGAGCACAAGGCCATGATGTCGCCGAACAGATATCCGTTGCCGATGGAGTCGCCGACGATGATGGCAATCCCAACGATCATCAATGCCAGCGCCACCAGAGTCAGAGGTCGTGGCCGCTCCTTCAGGAACAGCCAGGAAAGCAGCGCCGAGAACATGGTGGTGAAGGCGAGGATGAAGACGAGGTCGGCGGTCGAGGTGTTGTAGACGGCGGTAATGAAGGCGATCGAGCCAAGCCCGTAGAGCGTTGCTACCGCAAGTCCCAGCCGTCCGGGAACGAGCTGTGGCGCCCTGTCGCTCAACGAGCGCCACACCGTCCAAATGACAAGCCCGGCAAGAACGGTGCAGCCGGTGCGCAGCAGCAAGATCGTCCACGCCTCGCCATGGGCGAGCCGGATCAGCGGGATGTCTACGGTCAGCGTCAGTCCGCCAAATGCGGTGAGCAGAAGTCCTTTGGTGTGAGCATCGTGAGACGACATGCAGCGGCTTTCGCAATGAATTCGGGAGAGGACGGCGGATCGGCGCAATCGCACACTCTCCGCCAACCAGCGGAAAGACCGGCATCATCTCAGTTGAAAATGTTTAGGCCCGGACTTGGGAAAGAGTAATTAGCGTGTGACCGCTTCGTTGGTGTAGCGCTCCCAGCCTTTCGGGCCGAGATGCTCCTGCGGCATGAAGCGCATCTTATAATTCATCTTGCGCGAGCCGTTGACCCAGTAGCCGAGGTAGACATGGGGCAGGCCCATCGCCCTGGCGCGGGCGATGTGGTCGAGGATCATGAACGTGCCGAGCGAACGCTCCTCGAAATCGGGATTGAAGTAGGAATAGACCATCGACAGGCCGTCGGCCATCTTGTCGGTGAGCGCCACCGCGATCAGCTCGCCCTGTCCCTTGCCGGTGATGAAGGTGTCGGGCCCGCGCCGCCGATACTCGATCACCTTGGTGTCGACATGGGTGTCCTCGACCATCATCGCATAGTCGAGCACCGTCATGTCGGACATGCCGCCACGGCGGTGGCGGGCATCGAGGTAGCTGCGGAACAGGGAATATTGTTCGGTCGAGGGCTCGGCATTGTGCATATGGCCGACGAGGTCGGAATTGTGCTGCAACACGCGCTTCATGTTGCGGCTGGCGACGAATTCCTGGGCCAGGATGCGTACCGAAACGCAGGCGCGGCATGTCTCGCATGCCGGCCTGTAGGCGATGTTCTGCGAACGCCGGAAGCCGCCTTGCGTCAACAGGTCGTTCATCTCCGCCGCCTTGTCGCCGACCAGGTGCGTGAACACCTTGCGCTCGAATTGGCCGTCGAGATAGGGACACGGCGACGGCGCGGTCAGGAAGAACTGCGGCGACTGGGTCGGATGCTGCGTCATCGAGCCTTGAAAACACTCCTTCGAATCGCTCTACCTTTGGCGCGGACGGCGAAAAATTCAACAGGATTGTGGAGACGTGGTCGACTCGACGCCTTCATATTTGCGCTCAATCGGTTGCGACTGCTCTTCAGAGGGCCGTTTCAGCGGTCGGTGCGGCTGACGACCGTGCCAAGCAAAAGGTCGTGCAAGGTGCGCTTGCGGTCGGAAAACAGTGTCACCAGCAGGACCAGCGGCGACAGGATGACGTTGCCGGCCCAGAACAGCACCGAATGGACGACCGCGGTGAGGCCGTCGATCGGCCTGCCGTCAAGCCGGTCGAGGCGGATGCCCATCATCTTCATGCCCGTGGTGGCCTGGTCGGTGCTGCCCAGCGTGTTCCAGATATAGAGGATGGCGACGGCCGGCACCAGGACGCCGAACAGCATCCAGCCAAGGCCGAGGGTCAAAAGCCCGAGGAAGAACACCAATATGGCAAACGGAATGGTGAGCAGCGCGACGATGACATAGTCGATCACGAAGGCCAGGATGCGCTTCGTGCGCACGCCGTCATAGGCCCTGACATCGTCAAGCCTGCTGGTGATGATTTCGCCGTCGAGAACGCGCGCGTTCATGTCATTTCCTCGTAACAGGGGCCCTACATAGGGTGCGGGCCGCTCAACAATGAAATGGTGAGGGCCCGTCGCGGAATCAAGATCGGGCTTTTTGCGGCGCACGAACTCAAACAGCGTGAGATGCAATCTGAACCGGTTGAATTTGCGACGCGGATGGCATTAGCTTGCTGCGGCGCAACAAAGCGCTCAGGGGTAGGGGACGGGGCAAGATGGACTACGACATGCTGGTCATCGGCAGCGGCCCTTCCGGTCGCCGTGCCGCGGTGCAGTCGGCCAAGCTCGGCAAATCGGTGCTGGTGGTCGACCGCGGCCGGCGTCTAGGCGGTGTCTCCGTGCATACCGGCAC
>NZ_RZRQ01000513.1:0-2991 GCF_003997785.1 Mesorhizobium sp. M7D.F.Ca.US.004.01.2.1
AGATACTCACCGGAGATTGCCTGGGCATCACGCGCAGCCGCCTGCTCCGGCATGGGATACTCGACGGGATCGGCAGCCGTGTGGGACTGTTCCACCGCCGAATGGTCGTCGAGCATCAGCTCGTCTTCGAGCGAGATCGCAACCGCATCGTCGAATTCATGATTGGAAGCCGTCTCGACTGAAGCTGGCGCGTCGGCGACGGCAACCGGGTGCCGGGCCTCTTCGGCTTCCTCATCGATCCGGAAGTCCTGGTCGAGCGACGCGGCAAGCTCGTCCGCCATCGGCTGATCGTCCTCGAAGGGCGAGACATCCTCAAGTGAACTGGCGACGGCATTGTCGAAATCAGACTCGAAAGACGGCACGGTTTCAGCGGCGGCCGCATGGCTGGCGCCGGCTGCTTGGTCGTCGACTTCGTCCAGGTCTAGATGGAAATCGTCGTCGAGCGACACCGAAAGCTCGTCGTCCATTGCGCCGGCGTCAGCCGCTTCGAACGCCGGCTCATGTCCGAATCTCGGCTCATGGGCCCCGGCAACCGGAGCGGCGTCGCTGTCGTCAGCGCCGAACTCGCCCATCATTTCCTTTTCGAGATCGATATCGAAATCGCCCTCTTCCGCCATGTGGTCGACGGCGGGGGCTTTCGGCTGGGCGGGCGATTGCGGCTTGACCGGCTGGCGCGGGTCGAACCCCATGATCCTGGTCAGTTCCGCGAACGGATCATCGTCAGCGATGTCGTTGTTGTCGGCTACTCTCAGCTGGGTTCTGTCTGCCATTATTGTTCCCGAACTCGCACTCATTCGGACGCCATGGACGTCGCGTAGGGTTGGCCCTTACCAGCGCAATGTGGGCAAAAGGTGACAGGTTATTTAGTCAAACCTAACGCATTTCGGTGGGCGCGGCGGCTCCGATCAACGTCAGGCCGGACGTCAAAACGTCCGAAACAGCCTGCACCAGCCCTAGTCTGGCATGCGTCAATTGTCGGTCGTTAACCTTAACAAAACGTAAGTCCGGATTATCCGTGCCACGGTTCCAGTGTCCGTGGAAGCTGGAAGCCAAATCATAGAGGTAGAATGCCAGCCTGTGCGGCTCGAGCGCAAGTGCCGCTGACTCGATCAGACGCGGGTACTCGGCAAGCTTGCGGATCAGGCCGATCTCGCCCTCGTCGGTCAGCAAAGCCACGGCGGACGCCAGGCTGTTGCGGTCGAAATTGGCTTCGCCCAATTGCTCGCTCGCCTGACGGAACACCGAATGGCAGCGCGCCGAGGCATACTGCACATAGAACACCGGATTGTCCTTGGACTGCTCGGTCACCTTGGCGAAATCGAAATCCAACGGTGCATCGTTCTTGCGGTAGAGCATCATGAAGCGTATCGCGTCGCGGCCGACCTCCTCCACCACTTCGCGCAGCGTCACGAAATCACCGGACCGCTTCGACATGCGCACCGGTTCGCCATCGCGAAACAGTTTCACCAACTGGCAAAGCAGCACGGTGAGCTTCAACTCTTCGCCGGCGATCGCCCGCGCCAGGGCTTCCAGCCGCTTGACGTAACCGCCATGGTCGGCGCCGAGCACATAGATCAAGTCGACGAAACCACGATCGACCTTGTCCTTGAGATAGGCCACGTCGGCGGCGAAGTAGGTGAATGAGCCATCCGACTTGACCAGCGCCCGATCCATGTCGTCGCCGACCGCGGTCGAGCGGAACAACGTCTGCTCACGGTCCTCCCAATCGTCGGGCTTCTCGCCCTTGGGCGGCGGCAGCTTGCCCTTGTAGATATGGCCTTTCAGAGTCAAATCGTTGATCGCCGAGCGAATCTTCTTGGCATTGTCGGCGTGCAGCGTGCGCTCGGAGAAGAACACGTCGTGATGCACGTTGAGCATCGCCAGATCCTCGCGGATCATCGCCATCATCGCATCGATGGTGCGGTCCTTGACGATGGCGAGCGCCTCATCGTCCGGCATCTGCAGAAGCGAGCGGCCGAATTCCGTGACCAGCGCCTGACCGACTGGCACCAGGTAATCGCCGGGATAGAGGCCGGCAGGTATTTCGCCGATGTCGTCGCCAAGCGCTTCGCGGTAGCGCAGGAATGCGGAACGGCCGAGCACGTCGATCTGCGAGCCGGCATCGTTGATGACATATTCCTTGGTCACGTCGTAGCCGGCGAAGGCCATCAGATTGGCGAGCGCGTCGCCGACGACAGCGCCCCTGCAATGGCCGACATGCATCGGCCCCGTCGGATTGGCCGAGACATATTCGACATTGGTCTTCCTGCCGCCGCCAACCGTCGAGCGGCCATAGTTGCGGCCCTCGCCAAGCAGTGCGGTCAGATGTGTCTGCCAGAAGCCGTCCTTGAGCCTGAGATTGACGAAACCAGGACCGGCCACCTCTGTTGCGGCGACATCCTTGTCGTCGCGCAGCGCTTGCGCCAGTCTTTCGGCCAGTGCGCGCGGATTCTGGCCGGTGGGCTTGGCCAGCACCATGGCCGCATTGGTCGCCAGATCGCCATGGCTGGCGTCGCGCGGCGGCTCGACGGCAATGCGCGACAAATCCGGCGAAACGCCATCATTGTCTTTCAGATCAAGCGCTTCGACGGCTTTTATGATTCGCGCGGTGAAATCGGCGAAGATGTTCATTTGTGTGACTCTGGGGTCTGGCTCTGGCGGCTTTGCAGCGAATCCGGCTCGTCGGCCGGCAAAATCGAGCCCGCCCTAGCTCAATTCAGGCGTATGGTCAAACAAACGCCGGTGTTCCTTGAGCGCGTAGGTGTCGGTCATACCCGCCAGGAAGTCGGCAACGCTGCGCGCCTTGATGCGATCGTCGGCCCGATCCAGCCCCTCGCGCCAGCCGTCCGGCATGGCTCGCGGATCGGCGAAATAGGCGTCGAACAGCTGCTTGACGATCTGCTCGGCGTCCGCGCGCACCCGCATCACCTCGGCATGCCGATAAAGATGCTTGTAGAGAACAGCCTTCAGTTCCTTCTCCAAGGCGGCCAT
>NZ_RZRQ01000514.1:0-2954 GCF_003997785.1 Mesorhizobium sp. M7D.F.Ca.US.004.01.2.1
CAGCCCCGACAGCGGGATGAGGATGATGAGGGTGAGGTAGGCAAGCGAGAAGCCGAGCGTCAATCCGAAACCCGGAATGACACTCGGCTGTCTGAACCGCCACCCAGCCTGCGCGGGTGCTGTGGTCATATCGTCCTGATCTAGATTTAGCTCACTGGGCCGGCTTGTAGATCTGGTCGAATATACCACCATCGCCGAAATGATAAGGCTGTGCCTTCTTCCAGCCGCCGAAAAGCGGATCGTCGATGGAGATCAGCTTGATATCAGGTGTCTTGGGCAGATCCGCCGGAGCCACGAGTTCGGGCTTGGCCGGACGATAGTGGTTCTTGGCGATGATCGTCTGCGCTTCCTTGGAATAGAGCCAGCCCAGATAGGCTTCGGCGACCTTGCGCGTGCCCTTGGCGTCGACATTGGCATCGACAATCGCCACCGGCGGCTCGGCCAGGATCGATGTCGGCGGGTAGACGATTTCGAAATTATCGGCGCCGAATTCGTCGAGCGCCAGATAGGCATCGTTTTCCCAGCCGATCAGCACATCGCCGATGCCCTTTTGCGCGAAGGTCACCGTCGAGCCACGCGCGCCGGTGTCGAGCACCGGGGCATTGGCGTAGAGCTTGCCGACGAATTCCTTGTTCTTGGCCTCGTCGCCGCCGTCATGGGCGTTGGCGTAGGCCCAGGCTGCAAGGTAGTTCCAGCGTGCACCGCCGGAGGTCTTGGGATTGGGCGTGATCACCTGGATGCCGTCCTTGACGAGGTCGCTCCAGTCATGGATGCCCTTGGGATTGCCCTTGCGCACGAGGAAGATGATGGTCGATGTGTAGGGCGCTGAATTGTTTTCGAATTTCTTGCGCCAGTCGGGATTGATCTTGTTCGACTTCGAGACGATGGCATTGATGTCGCCTTCGAGTGCCAGCGTCACCACATCGGCATCGAGGCCATCGATCACGGCGCGGGCCTGGGCGCCCGATCCGCCATGCGACTGCTGGACGGTGACCGTCTCGCCGGTCTCGGCCTTCCAATGAGCGACGAAAGCTTCGTCATAGGCCTTGTAGAGCTCGCGTGTCGGATCGTAGGACACGTTGAGGATGGTGGTATCGGCAAACGCGAAACCGAGCGTGCCTGATAGAACAGATGTGGCGACCAGTGCGCCGAGCAGTTTCCTGAAATGAGGTTTGGTCATTTCTGCCTCCGTTGAACCCGCGCCAAATCTACCGAATTGATAGAAATTAGATGCATTCAATGTTGCCTTTTTTGCCCCTCTTGAGAAAATGTTCGACGATATTTCATTGTATGGAGAAATATTTTCCTCCTGCGTCCCCAGGAAGAATCCATGCTGGCCACTCAGCCTATTTAGAAATGGGTGGTGCCGCGGCAAGGCCGTGTGGAATTTAGTCCGGCGCCTCAATCGGCGGTGATGGGAAAGTCGAAACGCTCCTTGGCGAACGGTTCCTTTGTCAGCGTGAAGTGCCACCATTCCCGCGCATAGTTCTTGAAGCCACCGGCGCGCATGGCATCGACAAGTATCTTGCGGTTGGCCGCCACCTCACTGGCGAGGCCGCGGTGGGCGGTTTCGCTCATCGGGTCAAAGCAGTCGAAGCCGGTGCCGAAATCGAGCGTGTCGGCATCGACCGCACCGCAGGCTGGGTTCGGACTGGACCTGCGGTCTGTCCGGGCGATGGCGACGTCGACGGTCGAGCCACGTGAATGGGTCGATAGTTCTCCGACATAGCCCTTGGCGATCAGGTCGCCGCGCCTGACCCTCGAATACCATTGCGGATCGGGCGGCCCATCCTGTTTCGTCCACTCGCCCATGTCGGTGACGGCGCGGGCAGGGCGATAGCAATCGAATACGACCAGGGTCAGGCTTCTGGCGGCGAGCGTCTTCTGGACGGCGGACAGTGCCTTTGCCGCCTGGTCGGTGAGGATGCAGGCCGGCGCGTCATAGCCGTTCACCCTGCGATGCAGAAAATTGTCCGATCCGGCGTAGCGGATGTCCTGGCGGATCGAGGGGTCGACATCGGCGAGCCGGACAAAGCCGGCGGGCAGGGCGTCGGCATGGGCCGGCGGAACGGAAGCTGCAAGCATCAGCGCGCAAAAGCCAATGCGCTGAATCGCCTGGCGCATTCTATTCAACGGACACTTTCACTCGACGAACACCTTGACGCTGGCCGCACGCCCCGCGGCGTCGATGACGGTCAGCGTCGAATAGCCGGCGCCGTCAGGTTGCCAGGTCGCGGTGCGGCGACGGTCGATGCCGGTGAGCGGCTTGCCGTTGGCCAGCCAGCGGAACGGCGCGCGGCCGCCTTGCAGCTTCAGCACCAGCGGCGAGGCGTCGACTGAATTGGTGCCGAGATCGACGCGGGCGCCGTCGGGCGGGAAGATGATGGTCGGTGCGGGTTCGGTTACTGTCGCCTGCACCAGTCCGTCCGACCCGGCCCCGAAGCGGGCGAGCGTCACCGGCAGGTCCTCACGCCTCGGGCTGAACACGCCGGGCGGCTTGCCCGGCAATGGAACGGTGGCCAAGCCCGAGCGGACAAAACCCTCGAAGAGGATGGGGGCGGCCGAGACATAGCCGGACAGGCCCGGCACCGCACCAGCGTCGGGGCGGCCGACCCAGACACCCAGCACATAGCGGCCGTCGAAGCCGACCGACCACGCGTCGCGGTAGCCGTAGGAGGTGCCGGTCTTGTAGGCAATGCCGCGCTGCAAGGCACCCTCGGGCGGCTTGACGCCCGACAATATGTCGATGATCTGCCAGTTGGCCTGACCGTCAAGGATGGTGGCGCTGGTGCGCTCGACATTGGCCGGCTCGGTGCCGTCATGCAGCGTGTGCGTCTTGCCGCCATTGGCGAGCCCTGTGTAGAGCTGGACGAGGTCGCGCAGCGTGACGCCTACGCCGCCAAGGCCGATGGCCAGGCCCGGCGCCTCGTTGACCGGCAGTATGGGGTTTACCC
>NZ_RZRQ01000515.1:0-2951 GCF_003997785.1 Mesorhizobium sp. M7D.F.Ca.US.004.01.2.1
AGGTAGTCGCACAGCGTATAGATGCGGTCGGGAAGCTTTGCCGCCGGGGCCGGGTTGAGGATCGTCGTCACCCCTGCCCCACGCGCGATCTCCAGCGCCCGCATAGCGGCTTCGATCGGCTGTTCGAGCTGCGTGACGAAAACGCCGGCACCGCTGATCAGCGCGGCATTGGCTTCGATATCGGCAGGCGAGATCAGCATGGCGGCACCGGGGCTGACGATGATGGCGTTGTTGCCGGTGGTCTCCTCGACGAAGATGTAGGCCGCACCGGTGTAGCTTTCCGGCGTGTCGATGACGGCATTCTTGACGCCCGCCTGCGCCCAGGTCTGCCTGGCCATGTCGGCGAAGGGGTCGACGCCGAGGCGGGTGAGGAAGGTGACGTCGGCGCCGAGCTTGCCGACGGCCACCGCCTGGTTCGAGCCTTTGCCGCCCGGACCGAGCGTGAAGGATGTGCCGAGGATGGTTTCGCCCATGCGCGGTTGCCGCTGCGCCCTGTAGGCGGTGTCGGCGACGAACACACCCAGGATGACGACAGGCTTGCCCGAAGCCATGCCGCTACTCCGCATCCGGCGGCACGACGCCCTTGCGGAAGGCGAAGCAGCCGTAGAAGCGGCGTTCGCCGGTCTGGATGACGCAATAGGCCTGTTTGGCGCGCTCGTAGAAGGCATAGCGCTCGACAGCTATCATCGGCCAGGACTTGCCCTCGGCCTTGTCGACTTCCTTCTGCACTTCCTTCTGCACAGCCGGAATCTCGTCCGGCTTGCCGACGATCTCCATGCGCGCGGCGGAGTCATCGACGAACGTGTCCAGCGGGTAGAGCGACAGCACCGCCTTGGCCACCTCGGCAGCCGAGGCATCGATGCGCAGCAGGCGGCCGAGCGCGGTCTGGCGCGCCACCGAATCGGACGGAAAATTGGTGTCGGCGATGATCAAATCATCGCCATGGCCCATTGCCCGCAATGCCTGCAGCACGTCGGCATTGAGCAGCGGGTTGATGCCTTTGAGCATGATAGTCCTCGTGAAGTCCGGTTGAGATCAGAGACGCTTGCCGGTCTCGGCGTCGAAAAGATGGATCTGGTCGAGCCGCGGCTTCAGGGTCAGCGTGTCGCCGGGCTTGAAGTCGTGGCGCTCGCGAAACAGCGCCACCATCTCGCCGTCGCCGAAGCGCAGGAACACCAACGTTTCCGAGCCGGTCGGCTCAACCACCGAAATCTTCGCCGGCACGCCATCGGGATGGATCTCGAGATGTTCCGGGCGCACGCCATAGACGACGGCCTGGCCGTCCTGTGCGGCATTGCCTGGTGCAATCGGGAACAGCGTGCCCGCGATGTCGACACCGGGCTTGGCGCCCTTGCGCATGACGCCCTTGAGCAGGTTCATCGAAGGCGAGCCGATGAAGCCGGCGACAAACAGATTGGCCGGTCGGTCGAACAGTTCCAGCGGCGCGCCGACCTGCTCGATACGGCCGTCACGCATGACGACGATCTTGTCGGCCATGGTCATGGCCTCGATCTGGTCGTGGGTGACGTAGATGGTGGTGGTCTTCAACCGCTGGTGCAGTTCCTTGATCTCGGTGCGCATCTGCACGCGCAGCTTGGCGTCGAGATTGGAGAGCGGCTCGTCGAACAGGAACACCTGCGGATTGCGCACGATCGCGCGGCCCATGGCGACGCGCTGGCGCTGGCCGCCGGAAAGCTGCCTGGGATAGCGCTTCAGATAGGGATTTAGATCGAGGATGTCGGCGGCGCGCTTGACCCGCTGGGCCACCTCGGCCGGATCGGTTTTCCGCAGCTTGAGCGCAAAGGCCATGTTCTGCTCGACGGTCTTGTGCGGATAGAGCGCATAGTTCTGGAACACCATGGCAATGTCGCGCTTGGCCGGCGGCAAATGGTTGACGACGCGGTCGCCAATGGCGATCGTGCCGGCGGAGACGGTCTCCAGCCCGGCCACCATCCTGAGCAGCGTGGACTTGCCGCAACCCGAAGGGCCAACCAGCACCACGAACTGTCCGTCGGCGATGTCGACGCTGACTTCGTGCAGAACCTTGACCGTTCCGAACGCCTTGGCCACCTTGCTGATCGCGACTTGAGCCATATACTCCCCTTCCGGCTCCCACTGGCCGTAGGCGCAGAAGCTAACCAACGCGACCGGTCAGGGCAAGTCAGTCTCTTATAGATAAAAACCTGTTCTCGTTGACACGGCGTTTGGTTGTGAGAATAGTGGCGGACGCTGGTCCGAATGCCGGTTACCCGATGCGCAAAATCGGAACTTCAATCGAGCAGGTGGGGTCCTGCGCAGTTCGTTTCCGAGCCGGGAGAACCGTTGGCGCTCCAGCGTCCGACAAGGTTGGTCATATCCATTCACGCTGATGTTCTGGGAGGAATAGTCATGAGAACAGGTCTTTACGATAAACTTGTCCGTGCCGGCGCCACACGGCGCGACATATTGAAGGGTGCGGCCAGCATGGCCGCGATCGCCGCCGCATCCGGCGCCGGGCTTGGCGCCTTGACGCGCCCGGCTTCCGCGGCGAGCGAGTTGCGCTCCAAGATCCTGCAGATCCCCGGCGTCGGCAAGGGCCAGCCGACGGATGCCGATTTCCAGAAGGTCGGTGAACTCTGCCTCGAGGCGACCAAGGCCAACGTCAAGGAAGGCGAATTCGCCGGCGTCGAGCTGACCTTCATGGGTCTCAACAACCAGAACCTGCACAATGTGCTGTTCCGTGGCTTCCTGAAGCCATGGGAGACCTATACCGGCGCCAAGATCAACTGGATCGACCTGGCGCAGGCCGACTACAACGCCCGCCTGCAGCAGTCGATCGCCACCGGCACCGTCGATTTCGACATCATCGAAATGGGTGCACCGTTCGAAGGCGATGTCTGCGGCAAGGGCCTGACGTCGGAAATGCCCGACTGGGTCAAGAGCCAGATCGATTGCGACGATCTGGTCAACTA
>NZ_RZRQ01000516.1:0-2920 GCF_003997785.1 Mesorhizobium sp. M7D.F.Ca.US.004.01.2.1
GGTTGCGAGCCTGGACGATACCGGCAAGGCGAAAGTTGACGGAACCGTCGAGATTCCCTTTTGGGCGCAGACTGCTACCCACAGATTTGTCGGCGTTTACGAGAAAGCTGGCTTTCTCGCCTGCATGCGGAAGCTGCAGGTCATCAACAAAAAGGAAAAGAAGGTTGTTCAGGAGATCGGGTTCGATGACGATAATTGCGACGCCGGCATGCTGATGACGCCCATCTATATGAATGTTCAAAAACAAGTGGAAACAAGATTAGAGATTATTTCCGTAAATTTTCGTGGCAACGCCGGCTATACGTTGGACTATGTTTTTTCTCTTAGAACCAAGAAGTACCACCAACTGGTGAAATGACGAGTGCCTCACTTGGCCGTGTGCAGGCAATGCTTTACCGCCGCCCGAACAGCCTTTCGATATCCGCCAGCTTGAGCTCGATATAGGTCGGGCGACCGTGGTTGCAGGTGCCGGAGCCGGGCGTCGCCTCCATCTGCCGCAACAATGCATTCATCTCTTCGGCCTTGAGCAGGCGGCCGGAACGCACCGAGCCGTGGCAGGCCATGGTCGCGGCGATCTTGTCCAGCCGTTCCTTCAGCGTGTCGACCGTGTCGTTGTCGGCGATCTCGTCGGCGAGGTCACGCACCAGTTGCTGGACATTCGTTTCGCCGAGCATCGATGGCGTCTCCCGCACTGCGACGGCGCCCGGGCCGAAGCGCTCGATGCCGAGGCCGAAGCGGGCCAGTGTTTCCGAATGCAGCGCAAGCCGTTCTGCATCCTCTTCCGCCAGGTCGATGATCTCAGGCAGAAGCAGCATCTGCGAGGGCACGGGGCGCGAATGCAGTGCATTCTTCAGCGCTTCGTAGACCAGGCGCTCATGCGCCGCATGCTGGTCGACGATGACGAGCGAATCCTTGGTCTGCGCGACGATGTAGTTCTCATGCACCTGGGCGCGCGCGGCGCCCAGCACCGCGCCAAGCAGCGTCTCGGCCGCCTCATCCTGCCCGGCACGCACATCGGCGCTGGCAAGCGGGCCGGCATCGAACGCCGCCTGCTCGTTCTCACGCAAACCACGATGCTCGAAGCCCGCGCCCTCGAAACCCATGTCGAACGGCCGCTGCGGCGACCGGGCCGGATCGAAGCCGGACGGACCTGACGCGCGGTAGACCGCGTCGTAGCTGCGGTGACCGTTTGCCGGGCCGCCGTGGCCGTAAGATGCAGCACCGGGCCGGAAGGCCGCCATCATGCCGGCCGCACCCGTGGTGGCGGCGCGGATGCCGGAATCGGCCAGCGCCTGGCGGATGGCGCCGACGATCAGCCCGCGCACCAGGCCGGGATCGCGGAAGCGGACATCGGCCTTGGCCGGATGGACATTGACGTCGACGATGGCCGGATCGAGCGACAGGAACAGCACCGTCACCGCATGGCGGTCGCGCGGCAAAACGTCGGCATAAGCACCGCGAATGGCGCCCGCAATCAGCTTGTCGCGCACCGGCCTACCGTTGACGTAGGCATATTGCTGCAGCGCGTTGGCACGGGTGAAGGATGGGATCGACACGTGACCGGTCAGATGCACGCCTTCGCGCATCGCCTCGATGGCAATCGAATTGTCGGGAAAATCGGCACCCATCACCTGGGCGACGCGACGCAGGCTGCCTGCCGCGCTGTCGTCCGTCGCCGGCAATTCCAGCGTCGAGCGGTCCGAGCCGGCCAGCGTGAAGCGCACGGCGGGGAAGGCGATGGCGATGCGCTTGATCACGTCACTGGTCGCCGAACTCTCGGCGCGCTCGCCCTTCATGAATTTCAGTCGGGCCGGCGTGGCGAAGAACAGGTCGCGCACCTCCACCGTGGTGCCGCGATTGGCCGCTGCCGGCCTGACGGGCAAGACGCGGCCGCCCTCGATGCCGATTTCGGCGGCACTGTCGCCGGCGGCCGTACGCGAACGGATCGACAGCCGCGACACCGAGCCGATCGACGGCAGCGCTTCGCCGCGGAAGCCGAGCGAGCGGATATCGTTGATATCCTCGGTGAGCTTGGAGGTGCAGTGACGCGCAATCGCCAGCGCCAGTTCCGATTCAGGGATGCCGGAGCCGTCATCGGTGACACGGATCAGGCTCAGTCCGCCGCCGGCGGTGACGATCTCGACGCGCGAAGCGCCGGCGTCGAGCGCATTCTCGACCAGTTCCTTGACCACGCTTGCCGGACGCTCGATGACTTCGCCGGCGGCGATCTGATTGATCATCGTTTCTGAAAGCTGGCGAATGGGCATGGCGGCACTATAGGCGGATTCGGGGCTTGCGGGAGAGGCATAGTCGCGAAAGCGGTGGATCAGTTCGCGGCATGGATTACGCTTGCGCCACCAGCCAATCCCTCACCTTCCGCGCATTGTCGCTGAGCTCGCGGTTCTTTGGCCAGATGACGTAGAATCCGATGCCGGTCCTCAGCACATGATCCGTCACCGGCACCAACAGTCCTGATGCCACGAGGCGCTCGACGAGATGCCGCCAGCCGAGCGAGATGCCTTGTCCCTCCATGACCGCCTGAATCACCAAGGCATAGTCATTGATGCGCAACCCGCGCTCGGCATTACGGAGGCTGGTTCCGGCTGCCGCGAACCATTCGTCCCAGTTCGGCGCCTCGCGGTAGGGCTCCTCGAGATGGATGAGCCGGTGCATGGCAAGTTCAGCGACGGTCTCCGGCAACCCAAACTTCGCCAGATAACTGGGGCCCGCCACCGGGAAGATCTCCTCGTCGGCAAGCGACAGCGAATGATAATCTGGCCAGTCGCGCGGCACGCCGCCGCGCACGCCGAGCGGGATGCCTTCGGCGATGATGTCGAGATCGCGGTCGGCGGTCTGGATGCGCAGATCAACGCCCGGCAGTTCGTCGCGGAATTGCTGCAGGCGCGGCATCATCCAGAAC
>NZ_RZRQ01000517.1:0-2902 GCF_003997785.1 Mesorhizobium sp. M7D.F.Ca.US.004.01.2.1
ATCCATGACACCACCCCTGGCCGCATGATCATCGGCGAGCTTCTGCCGAAGAACGTCAACGTGCCTTACGAGACCGCCAATCAGGAGATGACCAAGAAGAACATCTCCAAGATGATCGACACCGTCTACCGCCACTGCGGTCAGAAGGAGACGGTCATTTTCTGCGACCGCATCATGGCACTCGGCTTCAGCCATGCCTGCCGCGCCGGCATTTCGTTCGGCAAGGACGACATGCTGATCCCGGACGCCAAGATCAAGCTGGTCTCCGATACCGAGGCTTTGGCCAAGGAATACGAGCAGCAGTACAATGACGGTCTGATCACGCAGGGCGAGAAGTACAACAAGGTCGTCGACGCCTGGGCCAAGTGCTCGGAAAAGGTCGCCGACGAAATGATGGCCCGCATCAAGGCGGTCGAGTTCGAGGACAATGGCCGTCAAAAGCCGATGAACTCGATCTATATGATGTCGCACTCCGGTGCGCGTGGCTCGCCCACCCAGATGCGTCAGCTTGCCGGCATGCGCGGCCTTATGGCCAAGCCGTCGGGTGAAATCATCGAGACGCCGATCATCTCGAACTTCAAGGAAGGCCTGACCGTGCTCGAGTACTTCAACTCGACCCACGGCGCCCGCAAGGGTCTGGCCGACACCGCCTTGAAGACGGCGAACTCGGGTTACCTCACCCGTCGTCTGGTCGACGTGGCGCAGGATTGCATCGTCAACTCCGTCGACTGCGGCACCGACAAGGGCCTCACCATGCAGCCGATCGTCGATGCCGGTCAGGTCGTCGCATCGGTTGGCCAGCGCGTGCTGGGCCGTACGTCGCTCGACGACATCACCCATCCGGTGTCGGGCGAGATTCTGGTCAAGGCCGGAACGCTGATGGACGAGCGTGACGTGGAACAGATCGAAAAGGCCGGCGTCCAGTCGGTCCGCATCCGCTCGGCACTGACTTGCGAAGTCAGGGTTGGCGTCTGCGCGGTCTGCTACGGTCGCGATCTTGCCCGGGGCACCCCGGTCAACCAGGGTGAAGCTGTCGGCGTCATCGCGGCGCAGTCGATCGGCGAGCCGGGCACGCAGCTCACCATGCGTACCTTCCACATGGGCGGTACCGCGCAGGTGGTGGACAGCTCGTTCCTTGAAGCCTCGTATGAGGGCAAGGTCGAGATCCGCAACCGCAACGTGGTGCGCAACTCCGACGGCCAGCAGATGGTCATGGGCCGCAACATGGCGGTGCTGATCCTCGACGAAGCCGGCAAGGAGCGCGCCTCGCACCGCCTTACCTATGGTTCGCGCATCTTCGTGGACGATGGTGACAAGGTGAAGCGCGGCCAGCGTATCGCCGAGTGGGATCCCTACACCCGTCCGGTCCTCACCGAAATCGAGGGCAGGGTGTCGTACGAGGATCTGGTCGACGGCATTTCTGTTCAGGAAACGGCCGACGAGTCGACCGGCATCACCAAGCGTGAGGTCATCGACTGGCGCTCGACGCCACGCGGCAACGACCTGAAGCCGGCGATTGCCATTCAGGACGCCAAGGGCAAGGTCGGCAAGCTGTCGAAGGGTGGCGACGCCCGCTTTCTGCTCTCGGTCGAGGCCATTCTTTCGGTCGAGCCGGGCTCGCAGGTTCGCCCCGGCGACGTGCTGGCGCGTATTCCGATGGAAAGCGCCAAGACCAAGGACATCACCGGCGGTCTGCCGCGTGTTGCCGAACTGTTCGAGGCACGTCGTCCGAAGGATCACGCCATCATCGCCGAGATCGACGGCACGATCCGCTTCGGCCGCGACTACAAGAACAAGCGTCGCATCATCATCGAGCCGCATGACTCGACGCTTGAGCCGGTCGAATACCTGATCCCGAAGGGCAAGCCGTTCCATCTCCAGGACGGCGACGTCATCGAGAAGGGCGACTACATCCTCGACGGCAATCCGGCGCCGCACGACATCCTGGCGATCAAGGGCGTGGAGGCACTTGCTTCCTACCTCGTCAACGAGATCCAGGAGGTCTACCGTCTGCAGGGCGTGTCGATCAACGACAAGCACATCGAGGTGATCGTTCGCCAGATGCTGCAGAAGGTCGAGATCACGGTGCAGGGCGACTCGACCTACATCCCGGGCGATCATGTCGACGTGATCGAACTGGAAGAGGTCAACGAGCGTCTGGTCGAGGACGGCAAGAAGCCGGCCGAAGGCCTGCCGGTGCTGCTCGGCATCACCAAGGCATCGCTGCAGACGCCGTCCTTCATCTCGGCCGCCTCCTTCCAGGAGACGACCCGAGTGCTGACGGAAGCTGCCGTTGCCGGCAAGACCGACATGCTGCAGGGCTTGAAGGAAAACGTCATCGTCGGCCGGCTTATCCCGGCCGGCACCGGCGGCACGATGAGCCAGATCCGGCGCATCGCCACCTCGCGCGACGAACTGATCATCGACGAGCGCCGCAAGGCCTCCGGTGTGGAAGTCGCCGAGCCGATGCTGGCCGACATGACAACCGCCGCGCAGTAGGCGCGGCGGCCAAAACAAAAAATAGAGCGGTTCGTCGTTTCGATGAACCGCTCCAGGAATCTCAGGCAACAAGGCCGTCGGGGCAACCCGGCGGCCTATTTCTTTGTGCTATTCGGACAGCCTCTCGAAGCGAAGCAGATCGCCCGGCTGGCAGTCGAGGTAGTTGCAGATGCGCTCCAGCGTGTCGAACCGGATGCCCTTGACCTTTCCCTGCTTCAAAAGGGAAAGATTGGCCTCGGTGATGCCGACATATTCGGCCAGGTCCTTCGACTTCACGTTTCGTTCGGCGAGGACGACATTGAGCCTGACCCTTATGGGCATGAGCTGATCCTCATCAGATGAACTGCGCGTTTTCTTCGGCGAGTGCCGATGCCTCGGCCATGACCCAGGTGATCACCGCGAC
>NZ_RZRQ01000518.1:0-2902 GCF_003997785.1 Mesorhizobium sp. M7D.F.Ca.US.004.01.2.1
ATTCTGTTGCATTCATATGACAATTGTATATTTTATGCAATTAGGCTTGCTTTGAACCTGATTAGGAATGCGGAGCAGAAATTGAGCAAACTCGGTTTTGTAGGGACAGGGTCGATTACAGTCGCCATTGTCGAGGGGCTCCACGCAGGCGAGGCGCCGGCCCCGGCTATCCTGGTGTCGCCCCGCAACGCCCAAAACGCCAAGCGATTGGCCGCCGCCTTCAAAGGCGTGTCTGTCGCCCATGACAACCAACAGATCGTCGACGAGAGCGATATCACACTGCTGGCGGTGCGCCCACAGGTGGCAGAGGAGGTCGTTCGTGCGCTGCGGTTTCGAAACGGTCAAAAGCTCGTTTCCCTGGTTGCAGGCATCGGCGCTGATACGCTGCAGACATGGATATCGGAAAAAGTCGACATCGTGCAGGCCATTCCACTGCCTTTTGTGGCCGCCCGTCTTGGCTTTACGGTCATTTGTCCGCCCGACAATGCCGCCATTGCCTTATTCGATCGTGTGGGCAGCACTCTCGGCATCGAAGATCAGCGCTCGCTAAAGGTGTTTTTTGCCGCCAGTGCCATGATGGGCCTCTATTTTGGCCTGCTTGAGACAGCGTCGGACTGGCTGTTGAAAGAAGGGCTCGAAGGCTCTGCCGCCAAACACTATCTCAACAGCTTGTTTGCGGGCCTTTCCCACGCTGCGCTCAACAGCGGCGCGGACTTTCCGGATCTTCGGCACGAGTTTTCCACCAAAGGCGGGATCAACGAGCAGCTGTTTAGAGTTTTTTCTGAGCATGGCGGCCGCAGTGCTCTGCATGAAGGTCTCGACGCTGTCATGGCGCGTCTCAACAAAGCTTAGAAATAGAAGTTTTGGCGATGCCTGCGTCGAATTTTCCAATGGATGATAACAAGTACAGGGGAGTTGAATGACCGACAGTCTGGCTCAGGTCGACGTTACAGTGGTTCCGCGTTTCGCGAACATTGCAACATTTATGCGTTCGGCGCATATACCGGTTTCGCAAGGTTTGGACATCGCGATTTCCGGTGTGCCCTTCGATTTGGGCACGGCCTTTCGCATCGGGTCCCGGTTCGGGCCATCCTGTGTACGCGAGCAGTCGCGGCACGTGCGCAGGATTCACCAGACCTTTGGCTTCTCGCCCTTCGATCTTTGCAAGGTGGCCGACGTCGGCGATGCGCCAGTGCGCTCCTTCAGCATTGGAGACAGCCTGTCGCTGATCGAAGCGCATTTCAGAAAGATAAAGGATCTGGATATCGTGCCTCTAACGATTGGTGGCGACCACACGATCTCGCTGCCGATTCTGCGCGGTATTGTCCGTGATGCTCCGGTGGGTCTAATCCATATCGACGCGCATTCGGACACGCTTGATGCCATCCAAGGTGAGCGTTACTGCAACGGAACACCGTTTCGACGCGCTGTCGAAGAAGGTCTGATCGATCCGAAGCGCTTCGTCCAGGTAGGCATACGAGAAACGCTGTTTGACACCGACGACCATGATTGGGCAAAGGCAGCCGGCATCCGTATGATCTCAATGAAGGAGATTGACGAGCGCGGCCCTGCTGACGCCGTGCGGGAGATCCGCTCCATCATTAGTGAAGAACCAGCCTACCTGACGCTTGACATCGATTCGCTCGATCCGAGCTATGCCCCCGGCACCGGAGCCGTCGAGCCGGGCGGATTCACCGTCCGCGAGGTGGAAACGCTGCTCGAAGGCTTGATGGGCGTCGACCTCATTGGCGCGGATCTCCCGGAAGTCTCGCCGCTTTATGATGAAGGTGGGCGCACGGGTAGGGTGGCGGCGACCCTGGCTTTCGACATGCTCTGCCTATTGGCCAAAGCACGCTCGCGCAGAAAGCTCTGACGCGGTGAGCGACCCGGGAGGGGTCGGCTTGCCCTGATTGTTCAAAACTTTGCCCCGACATCGCCGGACGCCAAGAACCGACACCTTGCGGGGAAACAGCTTCCGGCCGAAAGGATCATGCGGTGGGACAGACGGTTTTCATCCCTCGTGAACTCGATGCCAACGAGCCACGCGTCGCGGCCTCGCCCGATACGGTGAAGCGACTGGCGGCGCTGGGTCTCGACGTGGTTGTCGAAACCGGTGCCGGCACCAGGTCGCGCATCCCCGACGAGGAGTTTGCCAAGGCGGGCGCTACGATCGGCAATGCCGGCGATGCCGCCAAGGCCGATGTGGTGCTGAAAGTGCGCCGGCCGAGTGATGCGGAACTCAAGGCCTACAAATCAGGCACCATCGTCATCGCCATCATGGATCCCTATGGCAACGACGCCGCCGTGGCGGCCCTGGCCAAGGCCGGCGTCACCGCTTTCTCGATGGAGTTCATGCCGCGCATCACCCGCGCCCAGTCGATGGACGTCCTGTCCAGCCAGGCGAACCTTGCCGGCTACCAGGCGGTAATCGACGGCGCTTCGGAATATGACCGGGCCTTGCCGATGATGATGACGGCGGCGGGCACCGTGCCGGCGGCGAAGGTCTTCATCATGGGCGTCGGCGTCGCCGGCCTGCAGGCGATCGCCACCGCGCGTCGCCTCGGTGCAGTCGTCACCGCGACAGACGTTCGCCCCGCCGCCAAGGAACAGGTCGCCTCGCTCGGCGCAAAGTTCCTGGCGGTCGAGGACGATGAGTTCAAGGCGGCCGAGACGGCCGGCGGCTACGCCAAGGAAATGTCGAAGGAATACCAGGCCAAGCAGGCGGCACTCACATCAGAGCATATCGCCAAGCAGGACATCGTCATCACCACGGCGCTTATCCCCGGCCGCCCGGCGCCGAAGCTGGTTTCGGCGGCCATGGTCGCTTCGATGAAGCCGGGTTCGGTGCTGGTCGACCTCGCGGTCGAGCGCGGCGGCAATGTCGAGGGCGCGGTGCCGGGTC
>NZ_RZRQ01000519.1:0-2896 GCF_003997785.1 Mesorhizobium sp. M7D.F.Ca.US.004.01.2.1
CAGAAAGATTGCGGGCGCCACCGGGTGTCTTGTTGGCATCAAGCAGCACCGCCCTGCCCTCATGCATGACGAAATCGAACTTTCCGTAGTCAAAGCCAAGCTGGCGCCTCAGCGCGCGAAGCTCCTCGGGAACCGGAACCGGCTCATGACGGATCGTATCGTCGCCCTTAACGAGGCTCTGCGGCGAGACATGGCGGGTGCAGCGCTCGCGCTCGCCGCAGAATATCCAGAAGCGGGCTCCAAAGCCGTCCGACTCCGGCTCAGGAATGAATTTTTCGACGACGAGATCGCTGCGGTCGAAGACCGCCGGCGCAACATCCGAAAGGGATGCATAGACGCGATAACCCTCGATAAGCTTGACGCCGGGAAACGGCCTCGGCTTTCCGGCACGCAGCGATCGCCGGTTGAGCGCCTGCTCCCGCACCCCGAGATTGTTGAGATTACTCTTGACGATGACTGGCCCTTGCCAGTCGTCATCCTTGCCGATCAAGGCGCCACTGACGCGTCGTTTGGAGATGTCGGCAGCCCCGATGTTCAGGCAGAAGGGAAAAGCGCGTGCGTATTCGACATATTCGGGTGGCGTCACGGTCGCATCGACGTGTAGCACCGCGATGTCGGCCTCCGGCTTTGCCGACGTTCCGGCGATTATGCGGACGGAATGACCGCGTCGCTTCAGTTCCTTCAGCAGATCGAAAAGCATATAGGAACTGCCGCGGCGAAACAGCGGGCCGCGCCAGCGTTCGAACCTGTCGAACTCATGCGTAATAACCGCGATGCGTGTCATGCCGCTTGGTCTCATTAGCGTCCTCGATTATAGCTGCAAATACAATGCCGGCTTGGGGCTGTGGATGACCGACCATTGGAATGCCATTCGAGGGCACTGGCAGTTGCTCGGACCACCGTTGCGGCCGCCGGCTGAAGCGGTTGAGGCCTATGAGCGCGAGCTCAACCTTTCGAAGGCGCACGTCGTTCTGCTTGGCGTGACGCCGGAACTCGCCGGGCTCGGGACGACGATGACGGCCGTTGACGAATCTTCCGACATGATCGCCGGTATCTGGCCAGGCGACACCGCGTTGCGAAAGGCAATCAACGGCGACTGGCTCGACTTGCCGGTGTCGAACGCAAGCATCGATGCGGTGATCGGCGACGGCTGCCTGTCGGCGCTCGGCCTTTCAACCGGGCGCCGGGCGCTGTTTGCGGCAATCGCTGGCGTACTGCGCACCGACGGCCGCGCGGGACTGCGTCTCTTTGCCGGTCCGGAAACACCGGAAGACCCGGCGGCGCTGCCGGCGTTTGCACTGTCGGGCGGTGTCTCGACCTTCCATGAACTCAAATGGCGCGTCGCCATGACCGCGACGGGCGATGCGCCCGACCATGCCATTCCGGTCAGGACGATCGCGGAAAGTTTCGATGCGTTGTTTCCTGACCGCGAAGAGCTTTCGGCTCGCACGGGCTGGGACCTGCCCACCATCGGCACCATCGATGTCTATCGGAACTCGCCGGCCATCTACAGCTTCGCGCCGGCGACAACACTGGTGAGCGAGGCGAAAGCGTTCTTTGGCGATGTCCGCATCGCTTTAACCGGGAGCTATGGGCTTGCCGAGCGATGCCCGCTGTTGGTGCTGCGAGCGCCAAGACACTGAAGACAGCAGGACGGCGTTTCAAGCCGGGGCGCGCGCAACCCAGGCTTTCTGAAATCGTGCGGCAGCATGAGAAAAATTTCGCGCGCATCGCAGTCTTCGCGCACCTTGACTCTCAAAGGTCGGCGGCCTATTTCAGCGCCACGTTAGCACTCTCCATTGGTGAGTGCTAACCATAGGTCCGGCGCCGCCGGATGGAGGAACTGTTTCTCACCGTTCTCATCGAGGAAGAAAAAATGGCAAAGTCGAAGTTCCGCCCGCTTCATGACCGCGTGGTCGTTCGCCGGGTCGAATCCGAATCCAAGACCGCCGGCGGGATCATCATCCCGGATACGGCAAAGGAAAAGCCGCAGGAAGGCGAGATCATCGCTGTCGGCTCCGGCGCTCGTGACGAAGCTGGCAAGCTGGTCCCGCTGGACGTCAAGGCTGGCGACCGCATCCTGTTCGGCAAGTGGTCGGGCACCGAAGTCAAGCTCAATGGCGAAGACCTTCTGATCATGAAGGAATCCGACATCATGGGCATCATCGGCTGATTATCGGCCTCACCGTCAACTGAATTCCCGGGCTTACTCCAAGCCCTTGCCAGGAGCTAAAAATGGCTGCCAAAGACGTAAAATTCTCCCGTGATGCCCGCGAGCGCATGCTGCGCGGCGTCAACATCCTCGCCGACGCGGTGAAGGTCACGCTCGGCCCCAAGGGCCGCAACGTCGTCATCGACAAGTCGTTCGGCGCCCCGCGCATCACCAAGGACGGCGTCACCGTCGCCAAGGAAATCGAGCTTGAGGACAAGTTCGAGAACATGGGCGCGCAGATGGTCCGCGAAGTTGCTTCGAAGACCAACGACATCGCCGGCGACGGCACCACGACCGCAACCGTTCTGGCACAGTCGATCGTCCAGGAAGGCCACAAGGCCGTTGCCGCCGGCATGAACCCGATGGACCTGAAGCGCGGCATCGATCTGGCCGTGACCGAAGTCGTCGCGGCGCTCGGCAAGGCTGCCAAGAAGATCAAGACCTCCGAGGAAGTTGCCCAGGTCGGCACGATCTCGGCCAATGGCGACGAGTCGGTCGGCAAGATGATCGCGGAAGCGATGCAGAAGGTCGGCAACGAAGGCGTCATCACGGTTGAAGAAGCCAAGACCGCCGAGACCGAACTCGAAGTCGTCGAAGGCATGCAGTTCGACCGCGGCTACCTCTCGCCCTACTTCGTCACCAACGCCGACAAGATGGTTGCCGAGCTCGAGGACGTCTACATCC
>NZ_RZRQ01000051.1:0-25502 GCF_003997785.1 Mesorhizobium sp. M7D.F.Ca.US.004.01.2.1
CCTCGGCCTCGCCTTCACCGTCTTCGCGGCGGTTGCGCTTGCCGCCGCGCTTGCCGCGCCGGCGCTTCTTGCCCGGGCCTTCATCCGAAGTGCCCTGGCTTTCGTCCGACGCTTCAACCGTTTCCGACGTTTCGGCAACACCAACAGTGGCGTTGTCGTCCGCTTCCGCGTCGCTATCGCTGGCGGCCGAGTCGGAGAACTCATCGGCTGACGCCGAGACGGAACCACCGTCCGCAGGGGCGCCATGTTCGCGGTCGCGATCCTTGCCACCGCGACGACGCCGACGCTTGCGACGCTTGCGGTCGCGGCCTTCGCCTTCCTCGCCACCGGCGGCAGGCCGCGGCTGTTGTTGCTGCGGCTGCTGGCGTGGCTGTTCGGCCTGCACCGGCGCTTCATCGTCTTCCTCGACGACGACAATCTCGTCCTCGGGCTCTTCCGGCTCGACATAAGCCGGGAAGCTGCGCGCCTCGACAAAGCCTTCCGGCTTTTCAGCCAGCGCGCCGCGGAAGATCGCATAGTGCTGCGCACCGACCGAATCGTCGGCCTCGACGGTGATCGTCAGCCCAAAGCGGCTTTCGAGTTCCACCAGCGTGCCGCGCTTGTGGTTGAGTACATAGAGTGCGGTCGCCGCTGGCGTCCGCACCGTGATGTGGCTGCGCGAATCCTTGAGCAGAAATTCCTCGATCGCCCGCACCACCATCAGCGCGACCGACGAATCGGAGCGCACATGGCCGGTGCCGCCGCAATGCGGGCAGGGCTTCATGGTCGATTCCAGCACGCTGGCGCGGATGCGCTGGCGTGACATCTCCATCAGGCCGAAATGCGAGATACGGCCGACCTGGATGCGCGCACGATCGTTCTTGAGGTGATCCTTCAGCCGCTTCTCGACGGAGCGGTTGTTGCGGTTCTCCTCCATGTCGATGAAGTCGATGACGATCAGGCCGGCAAGGTCGCGCAGCCTGAGC
This sequence comes from Mesorhizobium sp. M7D.F.Ca.US.004.01.2.1, assembly GCF_003997785.1. NCBI lineage: Bacteria > Pseudomonadati > Pseudomonadota > Alphaproteobacteria > Hyphomicrobiales > Phyllobacteriaceae > Mesorhizobium > Mesorhizobium sp. M7D.F.Ca.US.004.01.2.1. Next base: position 966 of record NZ_RZRQ01000051.1, read on the forward strand.
TGACGCGCGACTTCCTCGGCCGCTTCCAGATTGGTGTGGAGCGCGGTGTCCTCGATCGAGTGCTCCTTGGTGGAGCGGCCCGAATTGACGTCGATGGCAACTAGCGCCTCGGTCTGGTTGATGATGATGTAGCCGCCGCTCTTCAGCGTCACCTGCGGCTGCAGCATGCGGTCGAGCTGCGCCTCGATGCCGTTGCGCACGAAGATAGGCGTCGTGTCGCGGAACGGCTGAACCACTTTGGCGTGGCTCGGCATCAGCATGCGCATGAAGTCCTTGGCCTCGCGATAGCCTTCCTCGCCGGAGACAAGAATCTCGTCGATATCCTTGTTGTAGAGGTCGCGCACCGAACGCTTGATCAGGCTGCCTTCCTCATAGACCAGGGCGGGAGCCGTGGACTGCAAGGTGAGATTGCGGACATTTTCCCAAAGCCGCATCAGATATTCGTAGTCGCGCTTGATCTCGGCCTTGGTGCGGCTCTCGCCGGCGGTGCGCAGGATGACGCCCATGCCTTGCGGCACTTCGAGATCGGCAACGACTTCCTTCAGGCGCTTGCGGTCCACCGCGCTGGTGATCTTGCGCGAAATGCCGCCGCCGCGCGCCGTGTTCGGCATCAGCACCGAATAGCGGCCGGCAAGCGACAGATAGGTGGTGAGGGCCGCGCCCTTGTTGCCGCGCTCTTCCTTGACGACCTGCACCAGCAGGATCTGCCGGCGCTTGATCACTTCCTGTATCTTGTACTGGCGGCGCACCGGCTTGCGGCGATTGCGCACTTCTTCCAGCGCATCCTCGGCACCGACCGATTCGACCTCGTGATCGTCCGGATGCGAGGACTGTACTTCCTCGAGCATGCCGCGATCATTGTCGCCTGACGTGGCTTCGCTGCCCTGTTCCGCTTGGGGAACGGCTTCGGAAATCACATCGCCTTCGACCGCGGCGGCGATCGATGTCGGGCCGCCTTCGCGGGGCTCTGCTTCGTCCTGGTCAGTTGAAGCTTCCTCATGCTCGGACGCGTCGGCATGCCCCGAGGCATCCGAATGTTCCGATGTATCGGCTGCGTGTTCGATGATCTCGGAGGTGTGGGAGATCTCTTCGACAACGACGTCGCCATTGTCGCTGCCTTCGCTTGCCTCGTCGGAATCGGCTGCATCGCGCTTGTGCTCACCGCGGTCGCGGGGCTTGCCGCCGCGCCGGCGGCCGCGCCGTCCACGATCGCGGCTCTGGCGATCATCGCCGTCGCCGTCCTCGTTTTCCTCGTCCTCGGCCTCCTGCGCTTCGGCGCGCAGCAGTGCCTGACGATCGGCGACCGGAATCTGGTAGTAGTCAGGGTGAATTTCACTGAAGGCGAGAAAACCGTGACGGTTGCCGCCATATTCGACAAAGGCTGCCTGAAGGGAGGGCTCTACGCGCGTTACGCGGGCTAGGTAGATGTTTCCTTTGAGCTGCTTCTTGTCCTGGGATTCAAAGTCGAATTCTTCAATACGGTTACCGCGAACGACGACAACGCGTGTTTCCTCCGGGTGGGAGGCGTCTATCAGCATTTTGTTGGGCATTATTTCGTTTCCCCCCGGCAGCCGTCAGCCGCAGCTTGCGAGGCAATGCCTGCTGCTGCGTGTCTGGAGTGTGGGTGCCGGATATCTTAACGTCCGCCGGCCGTCGCTTGAGCGCCATGGCGGTGCCGCCCGCAGCCACAATGGCGCGGTTTGATGCGGACCTTTCCATGATTGCGCTTGAAGCCATCGTCACCAGCAGAACCTTTTGAACCAAAGCCCGGACGAACCGGACCAGCTTGTTTGCTCATACAGAGCCGGCGCGGGAACAAACCCGGCCGTTTTCCTCACGCAGGCGATTCCCCCGCCACGGGCGCACACCTGCGAAATTCGTCGCGATCACCTGAACCCTTTTCGCGTGAAGCGAAAGGAGCCGCCTTTTTCATCTGACCCTGTAGCAGGAAGCTGCGGAGGAGGGCGGTTCCAGGATTGCAGTGATCCACCATCGCTTTTATGATTTGGCGGGGTGGAAGGCAACCCCGATTTCCGATGCCGGCAAAAAGCAGTTCCGTAACGTAAGTCTGGGTTACGATCCTTGCATGAAAAGGCTTGGTTAACCTTCTCTGGATACCAATCGTTAATCGAGTTCGCGGCCTAACCGGCATTTCGACGAAACGACCGGGCGCCTGGCGCCAAACCGGGAGCGACTGGAAGAGAGATGGGACTGGCAGACTTCACAGACAAGGGATGTCGTGTTGGCGGCCGGATTCTCTGCGCCTTCCGCCTCTTGCTGCTGCTGGCGATCTGTTCTGCCTTTTCCTCGATTGCCAATGCCGCCGACGCTCCGCTGGTGGCAAAAGGCTACAAGATGGCCGGCGATGCCACCAAGATGCGCATCGTCATGGATTTCGATCGCGAACCCGATATCAAATGGTTCCTGTTGCGCGGCCCCAACCGCCTTGTCATCGATCTCGCCAATACGAGATTCGCCATTGACGCCAAGGATTTGAAAGCACGCGGCCTGGTCAAGGGTGTGCGCCTGGGCGAACTCGGCGAGGGCGTTTCGCGGCTGATCCTCACCGGCAAGGGACCGTTCGCCGTCGACAAGCTCGATGTGCTCAAGAATGAGGACGGAACCGGCTACCGCATTGCCATCGACATGTCGGCAGTCTCCGCACGCGAGTTTGATGCCGCACTTGCAAATCAGGCGCTGACCACCGGATCGACGGTTTCGACCGACAAGGGAGGGCGGGTCGGCACCGGACCGGTGTCCAATCCGGGCCATCGTTTCACCGTGGTCATTGACCCCGGCCATGGCGGCATCGACGGCGGCGCCGAGGGCCTGAACGGCACCATCGAGAAGAACGTCACGCTGGCCTTCGCCACGGAGCTGCGCGACAAACTCGCAGCCGTCGGCAATTACGATGTGTTCATGACGCGCGACACAGACGAATTCCTACGTCTGGACGATCGCGTGCGCATTGCCCGGCAGCATGAGGCCGACCTGCTCATTTCCATCCATGCCGACACAATCAGCGTCAAGGGCATTCGCGGCGCCACCGTCTACACCGTCTCCGACAGGGCTTCGGATCCCGAGGCGCAGGCGCTTGCCGACCGAGAAAACCTCTCCGACCAGTTCGCCGGCATGGAGATCAAGAACGACAAAAAGGAAGTCACCGACATCCTGATCGACCTGATCCGCCGCGAAACGCACAATTTCTCGATGAGTTTCGCCCACACGCTGGTCGGCCAGCTGTCGACCAGCGTCGGCCTTATCAACAATCCCCAGCGTTCGGCGGGCTTCAAGGTGCTCAAGGCACCCGATGTGCCGTCCGTGCTGGTCGAACTCGGTTACCTCTCGAACGCCAAGGACGAGGCGCAGCTGCTCAACGCCGACTGGCGGGGCAAGGCCGCCCAGAGCATAACCAATGCCGTCGCGCTTTTTGCTTCAGCCAAGGCCGGACCGGGAACCGGAGGCTGACATGCCTGGCGGCGCCTGCAACCAGAGGCGGCGTTGCGCGACGACAACACCCGGTGCTTTTATTTCCGGCTCGCGGCCGCGAAATCCGGCATTGCCGTATTTTGTCCACATGGTGGCGACAAGGGTTTTCGATTACGGATTGGGACCGGCTCGAAAGCTTGCGCGAAAGGCGGCTTCGTTTAGGAAATTCCCGAACCAAGGACTGGAGCGGGTATGATTCGTCTCATTGGCTATTTTTTTGGCATCGGCACGACGCTGGCCCTTCTGGTCGCGGCGGGCGTTGCGATCTACATCGGCCATGTGGCAAAGGATCTGCCTGACTACGAAGTGCTGGCCAAGTACGAGCCGCCGGTGACTACCCGCATCCATGCCTCGGATGGCTCTCTCATGGCGGAATATGCGCGCGAACGGCGCCTATATTTGCCGATTCAGGCGATCCCCGACCGTGTCAAGGCGGCCTTTCTGTCGGCCGAGGACAAGAATTTCTACACCCACCCTGGCGTGGACATAACGGGATTGGGCCGCGCGGCGCTCACTTACGTTTCGGGTGGACCGATGCAGGGCGGTTCGACGATCACCCAACAGGTTGCCAAAAACTTCCTCCTCACTAACGAGCGCTCCCTGGAACGCAAGGTCAAGGAGGCCATCCTTTCGTTTCGCATCGAACAGGCCTATTCCAAGGACCGTATCCTTGAGCTTTATCTCAATGAGATTTTCTTTGGCTTCAACGCCTATGGTGTCGCCGGCGCCGCACTGACCTATTTCGACAAGTCGGTGAACGAATTGACTGTGGCCGAGGCCGCTTATCTGGCATCGCTGCCGAAAGGTCCGGCCAACTACAATCCCTTCAAGCATGCCGATCGCGCGCTTGAGCGGCGAAACTGGGTCATCGGCCAGATGGTCGAGAACGGCTACGTCACCCCCGAAGAGGGTGCGAAAGCGAAAGCCGAGCCGCTTGGCGTTGCCCCGCGCCGCACCGGCTCCTATCTTTTCGCTGGCGAGTATTTCACGGAAGAGGTTCGCCGGCAGATCATCGCCCGCTATGGCGAGAACGCGCTCTATGAGGGCGGCCTGTCCATTCGCACCACCCTTGACCCGAAGGTCCAGCTCATTGCCCGCACGGCGATGCAGAACGGTTTGATGAAATACGACACGCTGCGCGGCTATCGCGGACCGGTGAAATCAATCGACGTGTCCGGCGATTGGGGCGTCCCGCTGGGCGCCGTCAAGGGGCTGGAGGATGTTCCCGAGTGGTCGCTCGCCGTCGTGCTCGACAGTTCGGCGACAGGCCTGTCGATCGGCCTGCAGCCCGCGCGCCAGGCATCCGGCGACATCGTCAAGGAACGCGTCGAAGGCACCGTCAGCAAGGAGGACATGGGTTTTGCCATGCGCCATGTGGTCGACGGCAAGACCGTCAAGGCCAAGTCGCCGGCGGAGGTGTTGAAGCCGGGCGACGTCATCTTTGTGCAGAAGAACGATGGCTCCGACAATGCCTACAGCCTGCGCCAGGTTCCAGAGGTTGAGGGCGGCCTGATCGCCATGGATCCGCATACCGGCCGCGTGCTGGCCATGGTCGGCGGGTTCTCCTACGCGCAGTCCGAATTCAACCGCGCGACGCAAGCCATGCGCCAGCCGGGCTCCTCGTTCAAGCCGATCGTCTATTCGGCGGCGCTCGACAATGGCTATACGCCGGCTTCGGTGATCATGGACGGGCCGATCACCATCCAGAGCGGCAACACGACCTGGACGCCGAAGAACTACGACGGGACCGTCGCTGGTCCGGCGACTCTGCGCTCCGGCATCGAGAAGTCGCGCAACCTGATGACGGTGCGGCTTGCTAATGACATGGGCATGAAGCTGGTCGTCGAATATGCCGAGCGCTTTGGCGTCTACGACCATCTGGCGCCCTATCTGCCGATGGCGCTGGGCTCCGGCGAAACGACCGTGATGCGCATGGTGTCGGCCTATTCGATCATGGCCAATGGCGGCAAGTCGATCAAACCGTCGCTCATCGACCGCATCCAGGATCGCTACGGCAAGACGGTGTTCAAGCAGGATGAACGTGGCTGCCAGGGCTGCAATGCGCCCGAATGGCAGAACCAGCCGGAGCCTGAACTGGTCGACAATTCTGAGCAGGTGCTCGATCCGATGACGGCCTACCAGATCACTTCGATGATGGAGGGTGTCGTGCAGCGCGGCACCGGTGCCACCATCGGCGAACTTGGCCGCCATATCGCCGGCAAGACCGGAACGACGAACGACGAAAAGGACGCCTGGTTCATCGGTTACACGCCCAACCTCGTCGTCGGTCTCTACATGGGCTACGACACGCCGCGCGGCCTGGGTCATGGCGCCACTGGTGGTGGTCTCGCAGCACCAATCTTCAAGGACTTCATGCGGGTGGCGCTGGACGGCACGCCGAATGTCGACTTCAAGGTGCCCGAAGGCATGAACCTGGTCGCCATCAACCGCAAGACCGGCATGCGTGCCGCATCGGGCGATCCGGGCACCATCATCGAAGCCTTCAAGCCGGGCACCGGTCCCGCCGACAGCTATTGGGTGATCGGCATGGGCGCCGACGGCTCCAATGCCACCGGTGGCGCGCTGTCGCCGCAGGCCAATCAAGCCATCCAGTCCGGCGGCGGCGGCCTCTACTGACGATTTTCATGAGCGGATGGGCTGGCCTTGCGCCAGCCCATTTTGCTTTACAGCCGGCGGCGGCCTCCCTATGTATCGCGCCGACCGATTTCAGCAAACAGGACAGAACAGCCAGCCATGCGCGCGGAAACGCAGAATATTGTCGACGAGATCAGGCAGGCGATAACCCTGCTGAGGAGGCATCTTTGACTGGGATCAGGCCATAAAGCGGCTTGAATACCTCAATGTGCGCGCCGAGGATGCCAGCCTCTGGAACGAGCCGCTGGAAGCGCAGAAGCTGATGCGCGAACGCCAGGGCCTCGAAGAAGGCATCGCCTCGGTGAAAGGTCTGACGCAGGCGCTGGAAGACAATATCGGCCTGATCGAGCTCGGCGAGGAAGAACGCGACGAGGGCGTCATCGCCGAGGCTGAAGCCGCGATCCGCTCGATGCAGGGCGAGGCGAAGGCGCGCCAGGTCGAGACGCTGCTGTCGGGTGAAGCCGACGCCAACGACACCTATCTCGAAATCCATGCCGGCGCCGGCGGCACCGAAAGCCAGGATTGGGCCTCGATGCTGCTGCGCATGTACACGCGCTGGGCCGAGCGACGCCGCTTCAAGGTCGAGGTGCTGGAAGTGCATGACGGCGAGGAGGCCGGCATCAAGTCCGCCACGTTGATGATCAAGGGCCACAATGCCTATGGCTGGATGAAGACGGAATCGGGCGTGCATCGCCTGGTGCGTATTTCGCCCTATGACAGCAATGCGCGCCGGCACACGTCCTTCGCCAGCGTCTGGGTCTATCCGGTCATCGACGACACGATCGAGATCGACGTTTCCGAATCCGACGTCCGCATCGACACCTATCGCTCGTCCGGCTCCGGCGGCCAGCACGTCAACACCACCGATTCGGCGGTGCGTATCACACATCTGGCCACTGGCATCGCCGTCGCCTGCCAGGCCGAACGTTCACAGCACAAGAACAAGGCCAAGGCCTGGGAAATGCTGCGCTCGCGCCTCTACGAGGAAGAGCTGAAAAAGCGCGAGGCGGTTGCAAACGCCACCGAAGCGTCGAAGAGCGACATCGGCTGGGGTCACCAGATCCGCTCCTATGTGCTGCAGCCCTATCAGCTGGTGAAGGATCTCCGCACCGGCGTCGAGAGCACCAGCCCGTCGAGCGTGCTCGATGGCGACCTCGACGATTTCATGGAAGCCTCGTTGTCGCAGCGCATCGAAGGCGGTGCCGGTGAAGCCGTGGCGGACCTGGACTAGTGTATGCTCATATTCAGGTGAGGCCGGCCTGCAAACTCGGGCTGACCTGAATCTGAACATACCCTGCGCACCACAGCGACGGAGGAGAGAGTGCCGAGCAAGCTCACCGGAAAGTGCTTTTGCGGCGCGGTTCACTACGAGGTCGCCGACGAATTCATCTATGCTGGGAATTGCCATTGTTCGAACTGCCGGCGCACCACCGGTTCGGCCTTCAAGCCTTTCGCCGGCATCGAACGCGGCAAGTTTGCCCTCACCGCGGGGCAAGACAAGCTCCTGATCTTCGGCGACGAAAGCGGCCATGACGCGCATTGCGGCCGGTGCGGCTCCTTGCTTTATTCGCTCGTGCGCGATGGCGCCTACGTCCATGTCGCCATGGGAACCCTCGTCGACGATCCGGCCATCCGTCCGACCGCGCATATTTTCGTCGGCTCGAAGGCCGGCTGGTTCACCATCGCTGACGATCTGCCGCAGTATGAAGAGCACGTCGTGGCAGCTGGATCCGTCGACGAATAGGCTTCGGCCGGCCACGCAGCAATTTCTTGCGTCGACTCACATTTGCGCTCACCATCACGGCATTGAGGGGAGACAAAAAGCATTTATGGCCGGTCGCGGCATATCTGCAAGCTGACGATCTGGCCGCTGGGAAGACACGTTCCGGGAACGGGCAAGCGAAACGCTTGACGCTCGTTTGAAAGGAACGTTTCCATGTCTGCTGCCACATCCAGATCGGCCAATGCCGTTCAACCGGCTGGCCGACTTTTGTTTTCCCTGCTCGCAATCGGCGCGACCGCAATGCTGACGGCACCTGCCTTCGCACATGACGCCACGCCCACGGCGGCAAAGCCGCAAGGCTGGAGTTACCCATTCGCATGCTGCGCCAACTATGATTGTCGCACCACCCATACCGGCGAAGTGTTGGAGAAGCCCGAGGGCTATGTCATCGCCGGAACGGGTGAGGTCGTTCCAATGAGCGACAAGCGCGTCAAGGACAGCCCGGACGGCGAGTTTCACTGGTGCGCGCATCAGGCCGGTCTCGACGCTGGCAAGACAATCTGCCTGTTCGTGCCGCCGCGCTCTTATTGACGACAGGCCGGGTTTCCGTGGTTCGGTGGATGCCTGCTGACAGACAGTTGTCAGGAGCACCTCCTTATGCTGCCTTTGCCGTACAGAGCGGCGGGCGACAGGAGGAGTTCGTTGATGACCATCAAGGCAAGCTGTCATTGCAAGGCGACGACATTCGAGGTTTCGCAGGCACCGCGGACGGTGACGCAATGCACCTGTTCGTTCTGCTCGAAACGCGGCTCGCTCTGGGCCTACTACGTTCCATCGCAATTCAAGCTTACCAGCCCGCCGGAGAACGTTTCTGTCTACGAGTGGGGGTCGAAAACCGTAAGGCACGGTTTTTGCGCCACCTGCGGCTGCGGCACCTTTACCGAAACGCCGGACTGGTCGACCGGCGAGCCGGATTTCGACAATCCCAAGATCAGCGTCAACTCGCGGCTGTTCGACGATTTCGATCTCGACAAGGTCGAAGTGGTGATCATCGACGGCAAGAATCTCTGGTAGCCTGATCAGGCCATTCCGGCACGGCGATGCGGCGCTTTCGTCGGGCATTAGTCCTCCGGGAAAAGCCATGGGCGGCGCTTTTGCCGTTCCGCTTTTCGCCGCAATTCATGGTACAAGTCGCGGGAAGGGCTGATTTGGCGCCACCGCAAGGCGTGACTTGGAGAGGGACGATCCTATGAAAAAGACTGTGCTCGTCGTCGTGGCGACGGCTGTGCTCGTGAGTGCCTGCACCACCACCGATCCGTATACCGGCGACCAGAAGATTTCCAACACGGCGGCCGGCGCCGGCCTTGGCGCCCTGGCGGGTGCCAGCCTTGGCTTGCTTGCTGGCGGCAATGACCGCCGCAACGCGCTGATCGGCGCCGGCATCGGCGCGCTGGCCGGCGGCGCCATCGGCGCCACCATGGACCAGAACGAAGCCGAACTGCGCCGGCAGCTCGAGGGCACCGGCGTCAGCGTCACCCGTAGCGGCGACCAGATCATCCTCAACATGCCGTCGGACATCACCTTCAACTCGGATCAGGATGCGGTGAAGCCCGGCTTCTACCAGGTGCTGAACTCGGTTGCGCTGGTGCTGAAGAAGTTCAAGCAGACCACGGTCGACGTCTTCGGCCACACCGATTCGACCGGCGGTGACCAGCACAATTTCGACTTGTCGCAGCGCCGCGCGCTGGCCGTCGCCAACTATCTGTCCGGCCAGGGCGTCGATCAGCGCCGCTTCGCCGTCACCGGTTTCGGCAAGACGCGTCCCGTCGCGTCCAATGCGACAGCCGAAGGCCGCGCCCAGAACCGCCGTGTCGAGATTCAGTTGTCGCCGCTCACCTGAGCTGTTCGGCAAATCAATGCGAAACGGCCCCCGCGTGGGGGCCGTTTTTGCTTGAGCTGATGTCGGCGCTCTTCAGATGGAGCACCATAGGATTAGTCTTTGCTAAAATAAGAGCTTTCGCGCAGCCATGCAAAGGAATAGCATCATCGCTGTTCCGGAGGGGATGAGGCGGTACAAACTGGCCGCGCAATCAGCATTTTTCCGCCTCGGTCTTGCACGGCCAGATCAGAAAGTCTGGGAGGAATGCATGGCAAGAACAGCCACCCTTGGGCGCTGCGGCGTCCTCGCTTTAACAAGTCTCGCAAGCGCATGGTTGGGCATCGCTACGGCCCTGGCCGAGGACGCCAACAAGGCCGACATCGATGCCTTGAAAAAGTCGCTCGCCAAATATGAGGACTACACCGCCGCCGTCCGCGACCTTTATCTGTCGACAGTCGGCTGCGTCTATTACAGCGGAGAAAAGATACCGGGCGCGATGGATTACCCGAAGGGCGCCATGGGTATCCATTTCGTCAATGTCCCGAGTGTCGGCCAGAAACTCGACCCGATGCACCCCAATGTGCTGATTTACGAACCGACCAAGAAGGGCCTGCGCCTGGTGGGCGTGGAATGGCTCGTGCCGCTGACGCCGGACATCAAGGCACCGCCGAAGCTGTTTGGCCAAACCTTCATGGGCCCGATGGAGGGACACTATCCGCTCATCCCGAAAGAGTTCGTCCACTATGATCTTCACGCCTGGCTCGGGGACAACCCGAACGGCATGTTCAGTCCGACGAACCCGAACGTGAAATGCAACAAGGCCGAGTTTCCGATGCTGGAAAAGCCGACCAAGATGATGCCCGGGCCAATGTAACGGGCGAACCAGGCTGATCCATGTCGACGTGAACAGAGACTTAAAGCGGGTCGTTTGAACCCGTTCAGACGCGACACGCTTTAGGAGCCTTGCCGAGAAGGCAAGCCGGATGGCTGGCTTGCCTTCGCTCGGGGTCAGACCTTGGCGACGATCCGCATGAAGGCCGGCATGTCATCGCCGAAGCCGACGGTGGAGTCGTTATCTTCCTGGTGGCGTTGGCGGGCAGGGCGGTTGCTGTCGCGCTGCGGCCTGGTGTCGCCGCGTTCCGGTGCGCGCTGCTCGTTGCGATCGGATGATTTGCGCTCGGTGTTTTCCGAACGGATCGCTTCCTTGCGCGAGCGCCGTTCGCCGATGTCGGCGACCGCGGTCTCGACCACATCAGGCTGCTCCTCGCGTACCATTGCCGGTGCCGCATCTTCGCTTGGCCTGGCGTGGCGTTCGCGCGGTTTGCGCTCACCCCGGTCCTTGCGGTCATCGTCCTTGCGGCCGGCACGGCGCGGGGCGCCCTTGCCACGGCGCGGAGCGTCGTCCTCGCCGCCTTCGCTGGCGACCACTGTCGACAGGTCGCCGTCATGCCATTCGATCTTGTTGCCAATCAGCCGCTCGATGGCGTCGATGTACTTGGTATCCGACTTGGTCGCGATGGTGAAGGATTTTCCAGAGCGCCCGGCGCGGCCAGTGCGGCCAATGCGGTGGACATAATCCTCGGCATGGATCGGCACGTCGTAGTTGAAGACGTGGCTGACATCCGGGATGTCGAGGCCGCGCGCGGCGACGTCGGAAGCGACGAGGTAGCGCAGCTTGCCGTCGCGGAAATTGGCCAGCATCTGCATGCGCGCGCGCTGGTCCATGTCGCCATGCAACGCACCGGCGTCGAAATCATACTTCAGCAGCGAGCGGAACAGCTCCGACACTTCGACCTTGCGGTTGCAGAAGATGATGGCGTTCTTCAGTTCCGCATCTTCGGCCTTGATGAGGTTGCGCAATGTCTCGCGCTTGTCCCATGGCTTGGAGCCGGATTTGACCAGCCGCTGGATGATGTTGGTCGCCGCGGACGCGGCCTTCGAGACTTCGACGCGCACCGGCGCATGCAGGAACTTTTCGGTGAGCTTGGTGATTTCGGGCGGCATCGTCGCCGAGAAGAACAGCGTCTGCCTGGTGAACGGAATCATCTCGCAGATGCGCTCGATGTCGGGAATGAAGCCCATGTCGAGCATACGGTCCGCTTCGTCGATGACGAGGATCTCGACGCCGTTGAGCAGCAACTTGCCGCGTTCGCGGTGGTCGAGCAGGCGGCCGGGCGTCGCGATCAGCACGTCGGCACCGCGCTCCAACTTCTTGTCCTGTTCGTCGAACGACACGCCGCCGATCAGAAGTGCGATGTTGAGCTTGTGGTTCTTGCCGTATCTGATGAAATTCTCTTCGACCTGTGCGGCGAGCTCGCGCGTCGGCTCCAGGATCAGCGTGCGCGGCATGCGGGCACGAGCCCTGCCTTTTTCGAGGCGGGTCAGCATTGGCAGCACAAAGGAAGCCGTTTTCCCTGTGCCGGTCTGGGCGATGCCCAGAATATCCTTACCGAGCAAGGCGTGCGGAATGGCACCAGCCTGGATCGGCGTCGGCTGGGTGTAGCCGGCGTCGGTGACTGCGGAAAGGACCTTCGGCGACAGGCCGAGGTCTGCGAAGGTCAACGCTTCTTGAGCGGTCGTGGTGTCTGAGGACAAGTGTTGTTGTCTTTGGCTGGTTCGGGGAAGCGCAACGGCGTCTGTCGCGGCAAGCGCCACGCGCCTGCAAGATTGGTATTGCGATTAGGCGCAAGCCCGCGATTTGTCAACAGAAACGGGCGGCATTGGTGCGATTGTGAAGTTGTAACCTTAATCGGGATGCTTAATCGAGGTGTTGGTCACTGCGCCGGCTCAGTAGCGGAACTGCTCGGCCAGAATGCGCTCGTTCCAGGAATGATTGGGATCGAACAGCAACGTTGCTGTCGCCGTTGGTGATTCCCGTACCGTTACCGAGGTCACCGCCTTGACCTCGGTATGGTCGGCGGCGGCGTTCACCGGCCGCTTTTCCGGCTCGAGAATGTCGAAGCGCACGGTCGCCTTGTTGGAGAGCAGCGCACCGCGCCAGCGGCGCGGGCGAAACGGGCTGACCGGGGTCAGCGCCAGCAGTGGCGCATCGAGCGGCAGGATCGGCCCGTGCGCCGAAAGATTGTAGGCGGTGGATCCGGCAGGCGTCGCGATCATCACGCCGTCGCAGCTCAGCTCCTCGAGCCGGACCTGCTCGTCGACGGTGATACGGATCTTGGCCGTCTGGTAGGATTGGCGCCACAGCGCCACCTCGTTGATCGCCAGCGCCGAAACCGTTTCGCCGTCCGAGGTGACGGCCAGCATCTCCAGCGGGCGGATCGTTTCGGCGACGGCGGCCGCGATACGCTCGGTGAGGCCACCGGACCGGTATTCGTTCATCAGGAAACCGATGGTGCCACGGTTCATGCCATAGACCTTCTTGCCGGTCCCCATCGTGTCGCGCAGGGTCTGCAGCAGGAAGCCGTCACCGCCAAGCGCAACGACGATCTCGGCATCCTCGACGGAGGATTGGCCATAGCGCGCCGACAGGCTTTCCAGCGCCGTCTTGGCGTCAGTGGTGTCGGACGAGACGAAGGCGATACGGCTGGCGGCTTTGCTCATGGCTCCCCGATGACGACCGGTTGGCAGCGGCCGGTTGCTGGGCCGCGCCAGCGCCGGGGTAGCATGGGCGGGGTGCGTCTGCAAAGGGAGCCGCTATTCCGTGACAAGCCATCCCGGATGGCAAGGCGGCCGCGCAACGGCGGGATGCGGACTTGCCGTTCGCGCATCATGTCAAAGGCTACGCGAATGTGATGGTTAAGACCGGGCTTAAGCTCTCGTAAAGCCAGGTCGGCCATGTTAGCCGGCAGTGGATGGGTGGCGTGGGGGCTAGCCAGTCGAGGCCGACCTATTGCCGGTAACACGCCTGATCATCGTCTTCCTGATGTTGGGAAGCTTCGCGCTTCTCTTTGCCGAACTGGTGCGCCAGTCCGAAGAGACGAGCTTCCGACCTCAGCCCACGGCGTCGCGCTGTGGTGACGCCGCCGGAGCGCCATGCCCACAAAGGGCGCTGTAACTCCCGAGGCATATGGATCATCGGCCTGATGACCAGCGGCACGACGCCTGCGCGGCTGAGGATCTGACGCAAAGAACGTCCATTCACTGCGCCACCACCTGCAGGTTGGCGCCGCAAACTTGCCCCAATTCATCAATGGCCTCGTCCTTGACCATCTCATGACGGGTTCACCGGCGCATCGGCCACAGCATCACTGGTTGATGCCGTGGTCATGCCGGCAAAAAGATATTGACTGTATGTTTAGTCACAGTTATTCCTGAGGTCGAGGATTGAGTTGGCCAGCCGGCGTTAGCGGGTGAATGGCCACCAGGGAGAGGGGAATATCTTGACAGCCATGCGGCCCGCCGTTGAGGCGAAGGGCGTCACCAGGGTCTTTCGGGGAACCGGCCAGGATTCGGTCAGAGCGCTCGATAATGTCTCCGTCGCGATCCGCGAAAATGAATTCTTCACGCTGCTTGGCCCATCCGGCTGCGGAAAGACGACGCTGCTGCGGCTGATTGCCGGCTTCGACTTTCCGACCGACGGCGAGATCCTGCTCTATGGCCAGGACATTGCACCGCTGCCGCCCTTCAAGCGGCCGGTCAACACTGTCTTCCAGTCCTATGCGCTGTTCCCGCACATGACGGTCGCCGACAATATCGGCTTCGGTCTGAAGATGCTGGGCAGGCCGAAGGTCGAGATCGAGGCGCGTGTCGACGCGATGCTGAAACTCGTCCACATGCAGGAATTGAAGAACCGGCGCACCAGCCAGATCTCCGGCGGCCAGCAGCAGCGCGTGGCGCTGGCCCGGGCGCTCGCGCCGCAGCCGAAAGTGCTGCTGCTCGACGAGCCGCTGTCGGCGCTCGACTACAAGCTGCGCAAGGAAATGCAGATCGAGCTGAAGCGGCTGCAGCATGAGACCGGCATCACCTTCATCTTCGTCACCCACGACCAAGAAGAAGCGCTGACCATGTCGGATCGCATCGCGGTGATGTCGTCGGGCAACATCCTGCAGGTCGGCACGCCATGGGATGTCTATGACCACCCGGCGGAGCGGTTCGTCGCCGACTTCATCGGCGAGACGAACTTCCTGACCGGCACGGTCGAAAAGGCAGGCAATGGCCAGGCGCAGGTCGCCTTGCGCTCGGGTGCGAAGATCTGTGCGACCGCCGCCGTGGACTTCCGCGCCGGCAGCAATGCAACGCTGATGGTCCGGCCTGAACATGCGAAGCTCGTCAAAGGTCGTGGCGATCTGAGCGGCACGATCGAGAACATCGTCTATTTCGGCACCGACACGCATATCCATGTCCGGCTGGACGAAGGCGATGTCTTCATGGTGCGCCAGCAGAATTCGCGCAGCGCCGGCTGCGGTTTCGAAAACGGCACCAGGGTCGGCATTTCCATCGGCGATGACGCCGCCCAGTTGCTGAAGGACTAGGGCGATGGGAACCGCGAAAGAGGTCGCCGAACAGGCCGAACGTGACGATATCCGGTTGCGCTGGCTGCTTTCGGCCCCAGCGCTGCTGATCGTCTTCCTAGCGGCCCTTGGGCCGCTGTTGATCGTGGTCGTCTATTCCTTCCTGACGCCAGGCAATTACGGCGATGTGAAATGGCAGTTCTCGACCGACGCCTGGGTGAGCGTGCTGTTCGAGCGCGATGTCTTTGACGACACGCTGTCCTTCGCCACTGCGTATCTGTCGATCTTCTGGCGCTCGGTGTCGCTGTCGCTGGCAACCACTGTGCTGACCCTGATCCTGGGCTTTCCCACCGCCTATTTCATCGCCACGCGGCCGGATCACCGGCGCGACATCTGGCTGTTCCTGATCACCATACCGTTCTGGACGAACCTTCTGATCCGCACCTTCGCCATGCAGGAAGTGCTGCGCAATGACGGCATCATCAATTCAGCGCTGCAGCTGCTTGGCATCACCGACCATCCCGTCCAGCTCATGTACACCAATTTCGCCGTCCTGGCCGGCATGGTCTACGTCTTCCTGCCGCTGATGGTGCTGCCGCTCTACGCCAGCATGGAGAAGATCGATTTCCGCCTTGTCGAGGCGGGCTATGATCTCTACGCGACGCGGTTCGAGGTGTTGAGGCGCATCATCATCCCGCTGGTCACGCCGGGCATCGTCGCCGGCTCGATCCTCGTCTTCATTCCTTCGCTTGGCGCCTATGTGACGCCGCGCGTGCTGGGTGGCGGCACCAACCTGATGATCGGCAATTTGATCGAGCTGCAGTTCGGCCAGGGCCGAAACTGGCCGCTTGGCGCGGCGCTGTCGATCACCTTGATGGTGATCGTCATGGTGGCGCTGCTGTTTTATGTCCGCAACACGACCAGGTCGGATGGCGCCCATGGCTAAGCGCTTCGACGTCCGGCGGCAGAACGGCTTCGTCAGCCTGGCGATACTGTGCTTCTTCCTGCTCTACCTGCCGATCGCCACGCTGGTGGTCTACGCCTTCAACGACAACGATTCCCTGGCGATCTGGAAGGGCTTTTCGCTGCGCTGGTTCCATGTGGCCTGGAACAACGGGCTGGTGATCGAATCGTCGATCCGCTCGTTCCAGATCGCGGCCGTCGCTGCGCTGCTGGCGACGATCTCGGCGACCATGGCGGCACTGGCGACGACCCGGACCAAACCCTATCGCGGACTGACCTTCAAATACGCCTTCATCAACCAGCCGCTCATGGTGCCGGAGATCGTGACCGCGGTGGCGTTGCTGATCGTGTTTTCGCGCATCAAGATCTGGACCGGCTATTCCGGCCTCGGCTACCTCATCGCCGCGCACACCGCTTTCTGCGTCCCCTTTGCCTATCTGCCGATCCGGGCGCGACTCGAAAGCATGGACCTGGCGCTCGAAACCGAGGCGGCCGACCTCTACGCGACCAAATGGAAGACGTTCCGGCACGTGACCTTGCCGCTGCTTTGGCCGGGCATTCTGGCCGGGCTGATGCTCGCCTTCGTCGTCTCGCTGGATGACGTCGTCATCACCGAATTCGTCAAATCCGGTGGCCAGGACACGCTGCCCACCTACATGCTCGGCCAGATCCGCCGCGGCGTCACACCCGAGATCAATGCAATCTCGACAGCCTTCCTGGTGCTGTCGATCGGCATCGTCACCGCTTTCTTTTTCGTCAGCCGGAAACGGACCTGAGGCCGTAACGCCGCCGGTCCCAACAATGGGAGCATGGAGCATGAACTGGAAACTGACCGCGACGGCCATCGGGCTGTCGTTGCTGACTGTCACGGGCGTGGCCCGTGCCGAGGGCGAGCTCAACATCTACAATTGGGGCAACTACACCAGCCCCGACCTGATCAAGAAGTTCGAGGAGACCTACAAGGTCAAGGTCACCGTCACCGACTTCGATTCCAACGACACTGCACTTGCCAAGATCCGCCAGGGCGGCGCCGGTTTCGACATCGTCGTGCCTTCGGCAAGCGTCGTTCCGATCTGGATCAGCGAAGGCCTGCTGCTGGAGACCGATCCCAACAACATGGAGAACTTCAAGAATATGGACCCGAAATGGGTCGACGTGCCATTCGATCCGGGCCGCAAATACACCGTTCCATGGCAATGGGGCACGACCGGCGTGTCGGTCAACAAGTCGGTCTATTCCGGCGACATCAACACGTCCGCGATCTTCCTCGACCCGCCGCCCGAGCTCGTCGGCAAGATCAATGTCGTGCCCGAGATGGGTGACATCATGTTCCTCGCCATCGCCTATGAAGGCGGCCAGTACTGCACGGCCGACAAGGTGGTGCTGAAGAAGGTGCGCGACAAGCTGGTCGAGGCCAAGGCAAAATGGCTGTCCTTCGACTACGGCGCCGTCGATGGCCTGGGCAAGGGCGACATCGCCGCCGGGGTCAACTGGAACGGCATATCGCTGCGCCAGCGGTTGCAGAACGACAAGATCGCCTATGGCTATCCCAAGGAAGGCTATCCGATCTGGATGGACAATGTCGCGGTGCTGAAGGACGCCAAAAACGTCGAAAATGCCAAGCTCTTCCAGAACTTCGTCATGGATCCGCAAAATGCCGCTCTGATCTCGGCCTTTGCCCGCTATGCCAACGGCATCAAGGGCTCGGAAGCCTTCATGCCCGCGGACATGAAAGGGGTGCCGGAAGTCGATGTTCCCGCCGAGTTCGCCGCCAAGGGCCAGTTCATGCAGGCCTGTCCGCCGGATGTGCAGGCGCTCTACACGAAAATCTGGACCGACCTTCAGAAATGACCTGATCCGGGTTCTCCGCGCCGCACACGCGGCGCGGCCACCTCCTGTCTATTCATGCCAAACGCGATCCGCCGATCGCAGGAGACTTCCCATGACCGATCTCGACCTTTGCTACATGCCGGCCAGCGAGGCGCTGCGGCTGTTCAAGGCGAAGAAACTTTCGCCTGTCGACTTGATGCAGGCCACCATCCGCCGCGCCGAGGCCACCAAGCCGACGATCAACTGCTTCACCTTCACACATTTCGATGAGGCGATGGATCTGGCCAGGAAAGCCGAGGCGAAATACGCCAAGGGCGCCCGCACCGGGGCGCTCGAGGGGCTGCCCATCGGCATCAAGGACGAGAGCTATATCAAGGGCAAGCCGACATCGAACGGCTCGCTGCTGTCGAAGGATGCCATCGGTGGTCATACCTCGACGATGAACGAGCGCATCATCAAGGCCGGAGGCATCGTCCATGCCCGTACGGCGACGCCTGAATTCAGCTGCGCCGGCTACACCTGGTCGAGACGCTGGGGCGTGACGCGCAATCCGTGGAATCCGGATTTCACCCCTGGCGGTTCGTCGGGAGGTTCCGCGGCGACGCTGGCTTCCGGCACGTCGTCGATCGCCACCGGCTCGGACATTGCCGGATCGATCCGCATTCCAGCGTCGGCCTGCGGTCTTGTCGGCTTCAAGCCGCCCTATGGCCGCAATCCGGACGAGCCGCCGTTCAACCTCGACTTCTACTGCCACACCGGACCGCTGGCGCGAAACGTCGGGGATGCGATCCTGCTGCAGAACGTCATGTCCGGACCGAGCCCGCTCGACATCGCCACGCTGCGCCCAAAACTGCGCCTGCCGCTGGATTACAAGCCGATCAAGGGCTGGAAGATTGCTTTCTCGATGGACCTTGGTTCTTTCGAAGTGGATGCCGATGTGCGCAAGAACACGCTTGCGGCCTGCGATGTGTTCCGCTCGCTTGGCGCCACGGTCGAGGAAGTCGATTTGGGCTGGGGCGATGACGTGCTCAAGGCCGGCATGGCTTATCTCGAACATCTCTTCGGCGCCTCGCTGTCGCAATTGCTCAAGGAGCACGGCAAGGACATGACGACCTATGCCAGGCAGTTCGCCGAGGACGGGCAGAAGTCCAAAGCCGCGGATTTTGTCGGGACCCTCGACGTGGCGGCCAGGATGTACCAGACGCTGGGGCCGCTGCTGGAGACCTACGATGTCCTAATCTGCCCGACCAACGCGCTTCCCTCCGTGCCGGCGGAGTTCGATCAGACCACGGGTACGGTTGAGATCAACGGCAAGCAGGTGAACCCGTCGCTGGGCTGGGTGATGACGACGCCGTTCAACATGATGAGCCGCTGTCCTGTTCTGTCCGTGCCTTCGGGCCGGGCGGCGAGCGGCGTGCCGACAGGCATCCAGATCGTCGGCCGCACCTATTGCGACGCCGATGTTTTCCGGGCGGCCATGGCCTATGAGACGGCCAAGGGACAATGGTACACAAACACCGAAACGCGCCCGTCGCTCTGATCGGGCGATGCGGCCCTTGCCGCGATGGTGCTTGATCTCCGGCTTCGCTTGTGGTGAGCCGACGCCGGGCACCTCGAATAGACGGATCCGTGGCGGCACCGGCGATCGCCGCCACAAGGTCCGAAAGGAACTGGACGAAGATGGCGCAACAAAAGGCTGCAGCGGCAAAACGCAAAGGCGCAATGGCCAAGGACGGGGTTTCGGCAAATGATGCCGCGCCGCCCAAGGACCGTCGGCGCGAGCGCGGCGAAGCCAGCGTGCAGCGGATCATAGACGCCACCATCGAACTCATCGCGGAGGAGGGGCTGGCAAGCGTCACCATGCAGCGCATCGCCGAGCATGTCGGCTCGTCCAATGCCCTGGTCGTCTTCCATTTTCGCAGCAAGGAGAACCTGTTCCGGGCCGTCCTGCAGTATCTCAGTGATCGATACGATGAATTGTGGGTTACGCTGGTGCGGGCGCCCGGCTTGTCGCCGGTCGAGCGCCTGCTCGGGGCGGTCAACTGCGCGCAAAACTTCGCCCGGCAGCATCCGAACTGGGTTTCGGTCTTTGTCGTGTTCTCCAGCGACCGTAAGAGCATGCAGATCTACAATGAAATCGGCCTGCCGAGCGACCTTGCCTACACCGCCGAGGCGCGCGAGCTGCTGATCGAGATTTCACGCAGCGGCGGTTATACTGGCGTCGACATAGACACCCTGTCGGAGAGCCTGAATTATCTGGTTCATGGCGCCTGGTATTGGGATCACCTGAACCCTCGCGGCCGTGACACCAACGTGCTGCGCAAGACCATGCTGCTCTTGCTGCATCAGGCGTTCCCGCGGCATTTCGAACTGATGCGCTAGATCCTTAGACGCCCTGCCGCAGATGGCAGCCGGCTTGCCGCTTCTGTTCCAGATACTCGTCAACAAGCTGGCGGTAGCGCACCTTGCCGAAACTCGGGAAATGTCCGCCATGCACGACCGAGACATCGAGATCGCGCAGGCGCATCAGCGTCGCCATGTAGTCTGATATGTCCGAATGGTAGACATCGTCGATCAGCGGGCCGTCATAGATGATGTCGCCGGACAACAGGATGCCCGTCCTGTTTTCGTAGAGCGCGATGCCGCCGGGTGAATGGCCAGGCGTGTGGATCACCTCGAAGGCACGGTCGCCGAGATCGACGACATCGCCCTGTGCGAGCAGGCGACCGGCAGGTGCGGGCAGAATATTGTAGCGAGCCGTATCCCAGCCTTGTGGCATACCGTCGAACATCTCGTCGGTCGCATAGGTGCCGGCGGCGGTCCATTCATTGCGCGGATCGGCGAGGATGTCGGCCTCGGCCGCGTGCACGCAGCGGTCGGGAAATTCGTGGTGGCAGCCGATATGGTCGAAATGCGTATGGCTGGCAACGCAGGTCAGCTTGCGCTCGCTCACCAGCGGCACGTGACGCCGGAGGCTGAAATGGCCAAGCCCGGTGTCGAACAGAAGGTCGCGGTCGCGGCCACGCACATGCCACATGTTGCAGCGGAAGAACGGTTTTATCCACGGCTCGTGGATCAAGGTCACGCCATCGCTCATGCGGATGGTCTCGTACCAGTCTGGTGCCTCGATGAGCGGAAGCGTTGCCATGTTCAATCCGTCAGCAGGATGATCCGGTCGGTATCGCAGGAAATCGCGACCGTGTCGCCCGGCTGGACGGTCGCTGTCGCGGGCAGCTTGGCGATGAATTGCACCGAAGGATCTTCGATGGAAGCCGCGAGCACGCGCTTGAAGCTGCCCTGGAAGACGACGTCGCTCACCCCGGCCGTGCCGAGCCTGACACCGCCTGCAGCTGTGCCGAGGACAAGATGCTCCGGCCGTATGGCCAGCGCAACGGCGGAGCCTACTGGTAACGCGCCGGGCAGTGAAACCGCCCCAACCGGCGTCGCGACAGTACTTGTCCGGTCCGTGGCCTCCGTGACCGTGCCGGCGAGGATCGTGCTCTCGCCCATGAAGGTGGCGGAAAAGCGCGTCGCCGGTCGCGCGTAGACGCGCTCGGGCGGTCCTTCGTCCTCGATGCGGCCGTCATTCATCACCACGCAATGGTCGGCCAGCGCCATCGCTTCTTCCTGGTCGTGGGTGACATGGATGAAGGCGGTGCCGACGCGCTTCTGGATTGCTTTCAACTCATCCTGCATCTGCCGGCGCAGCTTCAGGTCGAGCGCGCCGAGCGGCTCGTCGAGCAAAAGCACCGCCGGTTCGATCACCAGCGCACGGGCCAGCGCCACACGCTGCCGCTGGCCGCCGGAAAGCTGGTGCGGTTTCTTGTCGAAGGCGGAAGCGAGGCCAACCAGCGCCAGCGCCTCGCGCGCCTTTGCCGCGCGCGTCGTGCCGTCGACACCCTGCATGCGCAGGCCGAAGCCGACATTGCTGCCGACGCTCATATGTGGAAACAGCGCATAGTCCTGGAACACCGTCGTCGTCGGCCGCTTGGCCGGCGGCACCGCGGTGCAGTCCTCGCCACGGATGAACACCTTGCCTTCGCTGGGGGTGACGAAGCCGCCGAGAATGGACAAGAGCGTCGTCTTGCCGGAGCCCGAGGGCCCGAGCAGGATCGTGTAGCTGCCGGGCTCGATCTTCAGCGAGACATCCTTCAGCACGGTGTGCTGGCCGAAGCGATGCGAGACACTGCTGATGTCGACAAGGGGCGCGCTCATGCCGGCTTTCTCCGAAGCAATGTCAGTTCAAAAAACACCACCAGGACGATGGAGACGGCGAAGACCAGCGAGCCGACCGCATTGGTCTTGGGGTTGAGGCCGGAACGCAGCAGGTTCCAGATTTCGACGGGCAACGTGGTGTCGAAGCGGGTGAGCAGGAAGGAGATCACGAACTCGTCCCAGGAGAAGGTCATCGACAGGAAGAAACCGGCGAAGATAGCCGGCGCCATGACCGGCACGGTGATCAGCAGCAGCACCTTCCATTCCGGCGCGCCGAGGTCGCGCGCGGCGCGTTCGATGTTGATCTGGTGGTCGCCCATCTGGCTGTAGATGATGGCGAAGCACAGCGGCAGGTTGATCACGACATGGCCGATGCCGGCGGCCAGCAGCGATTTCGGCACGCCGGCCCAGTTGAACAGCACCAGAAGCCCCATGCCGATGATGAGATAGCTGACCGTCAGCGGTAGCGTGATCAGGCCGCGCAGCAGTCCGGAGCCGGGCAGGACAAAACGCGCAAAACCCCAGGCGGAAAGGAAGCCGAGCGTGACGGCGGCGACCGACGAGATGGACGCCACCAGCAGCGAATTGACCAGCGCCGAGGTCAGCCTGACATCGGAGAGCACCGCTTCGTACCAGCGCAGCGATGGCCCGGTGAAGGGCGGGATCGGAAACGACGTCGCCTGCAGCGAAAACAGCACCAGCACGATAACCGGCAGGAAGATGAAGCCGTAGACGGCGATCGCGTAGAGCCAGGAGGCGATGCGGACGAGCTGGCGCATCTCAGGCCCGCTCGATCTTCAGCCAGCGGGCGCAGGCGAGGTAGGCAATGGTGACCACCGCCATCAGGATGATCGACAGCGCCGAGGCCAGCGGAAAGTCGCCGCGCCGGCCGATCTGCATCATCACCAGCTGCGGCATCAGCAGCTCGTTGTTGCCGCCCAGGATCTGCGGCGTGATGTAGTCGCCGATGCACAGCACGAAGGTGAGGAAGGCGCCGACCATGATGCCGGGCAAGGTCAGCGGCAGCACGACATGCAGGAAGGTGCGCACCGGCCCGGCGCCGAGATCGGCCGCCGCTTTGCGGTAGCTCGGGCTCAACTGCTTGAGGTTGGCAAAAATCGTCAGCGTCAACAGCATGACGAAGAAATGCACGAAGCCGGTGACGGTGGCGAAACGGGTGTTGGCGAGTTGCACCGGTTCGGCAAACAGGCCGGAGCCGGTCAGCGCACGGTTGACGACGCCGTTCTGCGCCAGCACCAGCAGCCAGGAGTAGGAGCGCACGACATAGGAGGTCCAGAACGGCAGCACCGCCAGCATCAGCGCCAGCCGCTGCCAGCGCTCCGGCACCTGTTCGGCGAGGATCCAGGCAAAGGGGTAGGCGAGCAGCACCGAAACCATTGTGACGATGGCGGTTACTTGCAGCGAGTTCACCATCGCCTGCCAGTAGGAAGGGTTGGTGAAGAACTGGCTGTAATTGGACGCCGTGAAGCCGCCGCCGTCATGCGCCGTCAGGCTGGAAAACCCCATGGCGATGAAGGGCAGCACGAAGAACAGCAGCGTCCAGCCGAGCGCCGGCGTGACCAGCGCCCAGGGCAGGGCGTTTCCGTCCTTTGCCGAGGTGCTCATGAGCGCTATCTGCTCATTTCGCCTGCAGCATTTCGGTCCACATGTCCTGCATCTTCTTGTCGAGATCGGCGTTCGGCGCCGGATAGGCCTGGGCGCGCGCCAGGAAGCCGGGCTGCTCGTCGAAGCGCAGGACCTTCTTCTGGTCGTCGGTGAGTGCTGCCTTGGTGTTGGCCGGCATGCCCCAGTAGCAGGACGAGGTAGCAAGGCGCGCCTGGCCTTCCGGGCTCATAATGTACTGGATGAATTTCAGCGCCACGTCCTTGTTCTTGGAATCCTTGAACATGGCCAGCGACTGCGACCACAGAACCGCACCTTCCTTGGGGATGGAGAAGTCGAGCGCCGGGTTCTCCTTGGCTAGGCCCGCCGTCACCCATTCGCCGCCGCCGACCAGTATGTCGACCTCGCCGGTCGCCAGCGCCGTCTGGCTGGCGGTCACTTCGCCGACCAGCTTGGCATTGGCTTTCATCTTCAAGAGCTCGTCCTTGAGGGCGGGCAGGTCGGCTTCGGTGAGCTCAGCCGTCTTCTTGCCGATGGCGAGTGCCGCCATGCCGATGACCGGCAGGTAATAGTCGTAGATGGCGACCTTGCCCTTGTACTTGTCGCCGGTGAGCGCGGCCATCGACTGCATGTCGGCCGGATCGACCTTGGTCTTGTTGTAGCCGATCGTGTTGTAGCCGAACTTTTCGGTGATGCCGTAGCGCTTGCCGCCGATCACGGTGGAGCCGTCCATCTTCACTTGCGGGAAC
>NZ_RZRQ01000520.1:0-2871 GCF_003997785.1 Mesorhizobium sp. M7D.F.Ca.US.004.01.2.1
GATCCACCGAGACTGCGCGCCAGCCACCGTGTTGACGGGAGCCTGCGCCAGGAACTTTCGAAGCCGAGCCCTCACGATCCCAGTTCGCCATTGTCATACGCACGCATTCCGCACCTTTTCTCACCCGGCTTTCGGCAACGCATAGGCGATAATAGAATCGCCCGCCGCTGTGCCGGTCGAACCATGCCCGCCGGCAACCACGATTAGATACTGTCGGCCATCGGAGCCAAGGTAGCTGGAGGGGGTGGCCTGCCCGCCAGCGGGAAGGCGATCGTGCCAGATCTCCTTGCCTGTCTTCAGGTCATAACCGCGTACGTAGTAATCCAAGGTGCCGCTGAGAAAGGCGACGCCGCCCTTGGTAATGATCGGCCCACCGATGCCGGGCACGCCCATCTTGAATGGCAGCGGGATCGGCGACAGGTCGCGCACCGTTCCGTTGACATGCTTGTAGATGGTCTTGCCGGTCGTCAGGTCGACACCCGCGACATAGCCCCATGGCGGCGCTTGGCAGGGCAGCCCAAGCGGTGAGAGAAACGCTCCCATCTTGGCCGCATAAGGCGCTCCGAAATTTTCGTTGAAGACGTCCCCTCCCTCTTTGGTAACGACGCGCGCATACTTGTCCGGACGGGGGATCATCTTCGACGTAAAGGCAAGGTATACGGGCATGGCAAACATGACTTGCCGATTGGGATCGACCGCCACCGCGCCCCAGTTGAACGCGCCGAAATTGCCGGGATAGACGATCGAGCCCCTCGCCGTCGGCGGAGTATACCTTCCCTTGTAATAGAGGTTGCGGAATTCGATCCGGCAGACGAGTTCGTCGAGCGGCGAAATCCCCCACATGGCCTTTTCCTGGAGCGGCTCGGGTTTAAATGAGATTGTCGAGACAGGCTGCGTGGGCGACGTGGTGTCACCCTTGACCGCGCCGGCCGGCGCGGGTTCCTCTTTAACGGGCAGCAGCGGCTGTCCTGTCTTGCGATTAAGGACGTAGACCTCGCCCTGCTTGGTCGGTGCGACCAGTGCCGGGACCTCTACCCCGCCAACAGTGAGATCCACAAGGCTCGGCTGTGCCGGAACATCCATGTCCCAGAGATCATGATGGACGGTTTGGAACACCCAGGCTGGTTTGCCGGTGTTGACATCCAATGCGAGGATTGAGGATGAATATTTTTCGACGCTGGCGCTGCGGCCGACGCCGTATTGGTCAGGTGATTGGTTGCCCATCGGCAGGTAAATCAGTCCGAGTTTGGGGTCATAACTTGCCACACTCCACGAGTTTGGGGCGTTCTCTGAATAGGTCTGACCATTCGCGATAGGCGCGGTAGCATCGGGATTCTTGGAATCGAAATTCCAGACGAGATAACCGGTGTTTACGTCGTAGGCACGGATGACACCTGACGGTGAAGTTGTTGCGACGTTGTCATTGACGGAGCCGCCGACTATCACCAGCCGATCGGTCACGACAGGTGGCGAGGTGGAATAGATGGAGCCAGGCGTGATATTGGGCATGTTTGCCCACAGGTTGATCGTACCGTCATCCCCACCAAAGCCCGGGCAAATCTTGCCAGTCTCAGCACTGATGGAAATGAGCCGCCCGTCCGACGTCGGTGCGAAGAGACGCTTGATGCATGTTGCATCGGGATTCGCTATCGCTGAGGTCGTCTTGTGGTCGACGATCGGATTGGGATCGCCGCGCTTGGCCTGCCCCGTGACGACGTTCTGGGGCACACCGGCAGCGCCTGTCGTCACTTCCGCGGCGCTTTCCTCGACTCTCTGCTCCTCGGTCTTCGTTGTGCTGTCGGCCGTGACGGCCGGTTGCTGGCCACTAGGGGCGGGCTTGGCCGATGTCCCGTCAAAATAGGAAACGCCGCGGCAGGTCAAATGCTGCGTCGTCTGCTTGGCAGTCTGCTTCAGATGAGGGTCGAAACGCCACTTCTCCTTGCCGGTAACCGCATCGAGCGCGATCACCAAATTGTGCGGGGTGCAGATATAGACGGTCCCGTCGATCATAAGGGGCGTATCTTCGTAGGTCGCCTCTCCGGGGTCGTTCGGGCCGCGAATGTCGCCGGTGTGGTAGGTCCAGGCAACCTTGAGGTTGCTGACGTTCTCTGGCGTTATCTGGTCGAGCGGTGAGTAACGGCGGCCGGCGTCGGTGCGACCATAAGCATGCCATTCGCCGTCCGGCACATTGCTCTCGATACTCCTGGTTCCCGCCATCTGGGTGGCTGAGAATGCGCCGGTCGTGTCGTGCGGGCTCAGCAACATCGAATAGAGTCCGGCAAGCAAGGCAACACTCAATGAGCCGGCAAGCATCCCGCTCGATGCATCATAGCGCGCCCAGCCGATCTCCGGCCGATGCAAGGAACGAACCATTGGCGGAAGCAGCAGAAGCGCACCGATCACAATCAGCAGGCTGCCTCGAGCGGAAAGCGCCCACCAGTCGAAGCCCACCTCGTGAATGGACCAAGCGCATGTCACCAGGACGGTGGCGCCGTAAACCGCCAGACCCTCGGAGCGCAGTTTGAACAGCAGCAATGCCGAAGCGCAGAGACCAAGACCGAGGAGGATGAAGAACCAGGACCCGCCAATAAATGCCAACCAAGCACCGCCGATCAAAATAAATCCGCCGACCAATCCGGTCAGCGAAGAAAGGATTGTACGATACATTGCTCTGTTCCTGTCTTTTGGGAGCTCTCTCACGATGCTCGAGCATTTGAATGCTGGGAGCGGCCACTCGGTGCCTTGTCAGATGAACGTCGAACTTCTCGCACTGTTCCAACGCGCAACATTTCGTGATCAGTCACCCTGAGCAGCAAGCAGGCGGCGGGCTCGGCGTCGTTCATCGATCAGAGTGTGACGTTAAGGAAGGAC
>NZ_RZRQ01000521.1:0-2823 GCF_003997785.1 Mesorhizobium sp. M7D.F.Ca.US.004.01.2.1
AAATTCACCCAGCGGCTGACGCCGCAGGGCAGCGAAGTCGATCCCGGCCCGGCCGGTGGTCAAAGCGGCATCGGCGAAGGCGAATCGGTCGCCGCGCTGACCACGCCGCCCTCGGCGACGAACGCGCCGGCGATTTCCGCACCGGCCGCCGGCACGCCTGCCGCGACTACGCCTCCGGCGACAGGTGCCGCCCCCGCAACACCGCCTGCCAATGGAGCTGCCCCGGCAGCGCCGGTCAATGCTGCCGCCACTCCGCCCGCACCAGCAGGTGCTGCGCCGCCCGCACCGGCGGCCGCGCCCGCGGAAACCGCGCTGCCGGTCGGCCAGAAGGCGATCTTCTATGAAGAGCGCACCAGCACCGCCCAGGGTTCGGCGGAGCCGGGCAATATCGTCTGGTCGCTGGTTCAGGAATCGCCCGGAGGCGACCTGCCGCCGGAGCCGGCGATCCGCGCCGAAGCCACCATTCCCGGCAAGGATATCCAGTTGCGCATGACCATCCGCCGCAACACCGACCAGACACTGCCGGCCAGCCATATCATTGAGATGATCTTTCTGACGCCCGACGGTTTTGAGGGCGGCGGTGTCGACAACATCCTGCGCGTCGCCATGAAAAGTTCGGAACAGGATGCCGGCAGCCCGCTGATCGGCATTCCGGCCAAGATCGCCGACGGTTTCTTCCTCGTCGCGCTCAACGACACCAAGGCCGACGAAGACGCCAACATGACCTTGCTTCGCGGCCAGGACTGGATCGACGTGCCGGTCGTCTACAAGACCGGACGGCGGGCATTGCTGACCATGGAAAAGGGCATTCCCGGCGAGAAGGTGTTCGACGAGGCGATCAAGGCCTGGCAGGCGAAAACGGCGGGCTGAGAAGGGCGCCGGCCCGGAGCCCCTTTGGTTTAGAAGCCTTGGAACAACATGTCGAGCGCGGCGACGATGTCGTCGTGGTGTCTGGAGAGATTTCCCTCGGCATCAGGCAATTCTGAGGCCATCAAGGCTGACATGAATTGTGTGACCATCACATGATTCCTGCCGTCGATTGCGAAGGTCGGGTTTAGACGGCGGCCCGGAACCGGGGCTATGTCGGGCGGCATCAACGGAATGACGACCCTCGTGGTCAGTCCCTCAAGAAGGTCGGACTGAACATCGAGAAGATAACCGCTACCTTCGGCATTCCGATAGAGATCGTAGCGTGCCATCAAAACAGCCGGTGTTTGGCCAATGGCAGCCCGTTGCGCCTGACATACTCATTGGAGCTTTGAATAGCTTCCTTGTTTTCTTCTTGCCAACGACGCGTCTTTTCTGCCGCAATCGCTTTTGCGATACCTGCCTCTGCGGCGCGGGAGATGTTGATGCCCAACGCCTTGGCGTCTTTGATCAGCTGAGAATCAATGGATGTGTTAACGGACTTTCGCTGAGGTTTCGGCGTCGATTGAAGCATAGAGACCGCCTCCTTTTATGCGCATAATGTAGGCGCATAAAAGCCCGCACGCAATCCTTCACCTCTCCATTTCCTCCCGCAGCATCTCCAGCTCCAGCCACTCTTCTTCAAGCGCGGCCAGCGTGGCGCGCTCCTTGTCGAGGGCGGCGATGGTTTTCTGGAAGGAGGCCGGGTCGCGCTCGTAATAGGCCGGATCGGCGATGTTGTTCTCCAACCGTGAGATCGAAGCCATCACAGCTTCGATTTTCTTGGGCAGGGATTCCAGCGCGAATTTCTGCTTGAACGACAGTTTCTTCGCCGGCCCCTTTGGCGCAGCAGCTTCACTTTTGGTCGTCATTGGCGCATCGCCGTTTTCGGCCTTCGCGCGCGCCCTGCGGTCGTCGAGCCGGGTGCCGCCGCGCTGCGCCAGCATGTCGGAGTAACCGCCGGCATATTCGATCCAGCGGCCGTCACCGTCCGGCGCGATCAGGCTGGTCACGGTGCGGTCGAGGAAATCACGGTCGTGGCTGACCAGGATGACCGTTCCGGCAAACCCGGCGACCAGTTCCTGCAGCAGTTCCAGCGTCTCCATGTCGAGATCGTTGGTCGGCTCATCGAGCACCAGAAGGTTTGCCGGCCGCGCCAGCACGCGCGCCAGCAAGAGCCGCGCCCGCTCGCCGCCGGACTCGCGCACCGGGGTGCGCGCCTGCTCCGGCTTGAACAGGAAATCCTTCATGTA
Organism: Mesorhizobium sp. M7D.F.Ca.US.004.01.2.1; assembly: GCF_003997785.1. Lineage (NCBI taxonomy): Bacteria > Pseudomonadati > Pseudomonadota > Alphaproteobacteria > Hyphomicrobiales > Phyllobacteriaceae > Mesorhizobium > Mesorhizobium sp. M7D.F.Ca.US.004.01.2.1. The sequence goes on from NZ_RZRQ01000521.1 coordinate 2,160, forward strand.
GGAAACGACATGGCGCTGCTCGCCATTGATGACGAGGTTTTCGCCGCGACCGTCGGTGAGATACTGCGCCAGCGTCTCTTGCGGGTCGACCGCCTCGCGCTTCTGGTCGAGCGTGGCGATCTCCAGATTGGTGCCGAGCCGTATCGAGCCGGCGTCGGGCTTCATCTCGCCGGTCAGCATCTTCAACAGCGTCGTCTTGCCGGCGCCGTTCGGCCCGACCAGGCCGACGCGGTCGCCGCGCTGGATGCGGGTTGAAAACCCCTTGACCACGGTGAGATCGCCAAAGCTCTTCTCGATGTTCTTGGCCTCGATCACCAGCTTGCCGGATTCGGTAGCGTCGCTCGCCACCATGGTGGCCGACCCTTCGGCGCCGCGATGGCCGCGAAAACGCTGGCGCATGGTCTGCAACTCGCCGAGACGGCGCATGTTGCGCTTGCGCCGCGCCGTCACGCCGTAGCGCAGCCAGTGCTCCTCACGCACGATCTGGCGGCCGAGCTTGTGCTGCTCGCGCTCTTCTTCTTCCAGCACCAGGTCGCGCCATTCCTCGAAATGGCCAAAGCCTTTGTCCAGCCGGCGGGTCTGGCCGCGATCGAGCCAGACGGTGGCGCGCGACACGCGCTCGAGAAAGCGGCGGTCGTGCGAGATGACGATCAGTGCCGAGGAG
>NZ_RZRQ01000522.1:0-2810 GCF_003997785.1 Mesorhizobium sp. M7D.F.Ca.US.004.01.2.1
ACGTGATCTGACGGTTCGAAAGAACCGATCAGATCATCCGGCGCGGGCGAACAGATCGCCCGCCTGGGCTCGCCTGTGGAACAGTCTCCGCTCGTGAAGGATTGCGGAAATGGAAATGTCAGTTGAAATCGTGGGCCACGCGCCGGCCTTTGTGATGGTCGCCGAAACCGCCGCCGACGTTGCGGTGCGCGAGGCGTTGCTCGATCGGGCCATGGGGCCGAAGCGGCGGAAAAAGTCGTCTGAGAAGCTGCGTCGCGGCCGCCGGCCGTCGGAGGGCCTGGCCTTCGTCGCCCGCGATGCGTCGGGCACCGTGGCTGGCACGGTGCGGCTGTGGGATGTCACGCTGGGCGAGGGCGGCAAGGCAGCGCTGCTGCTTGGCCCGCTCGCCGTCGATCCGTCGCTCAAGAGTGCCGGCATCGGCTCGGCGTTGATGCGTCATGCCATCGCCGAGGCGGCGCGCCTTGGCCACGCCGCGATCCTGCTGGTCGGGGATGCGCCCTACTATGGACGCTTCGGCTTCTCGGCCGCCAGGACCGGTTCGCTGGCCATGCCGGGACCCTATGAGCGGCACCGCCTGCTGGCGCTGGAGCTGGTGGAAGGCGCGCTTGACGGCGTGCACGGCACGCTGAAGGCTGCCGGTCGCAAGCTGAAGGCGCAGGAATTGACATCGGCGGCCTGAGACACGAAGCCGCCGGCAGCTCATGCAAAAACGCCGCCCGAAAAGGCGGCGTTTTTTCGCGATTGGGGGCGCCGCCTTGGGCGGCTGGATGCCTTCAGCCGATCAACTGGCTGAGCGCCATGGCGACGGTCATGTCGCCTTCGACCTTTATCTTGCCGGTCATGAACGCCATAGTCGGGTTCAGGTCACCAGCGATCAGCGAATCCAAATCGTCGAGCGAGAGCTTGATGGTGCAATCGGCGGGCGCGTCTGATGTCGAGACGGTCGCGCCGTCGATGACGATGACGCCGTCGCTGCCGGTGTCGAATTTCACGGAACGATCGAACCCGCTGCTTGCCACGCGCGACTTGATCTTCTCGGCAATCTCCTGAACGCTCACGCTGTTCTCCTTGTCTGGTTGCATCTGTCTCGCAACGGCGCTTCGATCCAGCCGAAGCCCATGCCGCGGTTTCGCGATCACGGTCGCTGCCGCATATAGCTTTGGGTTGACGTTTACGTCAACGCGAATTCCGGTGGTTGGTTCCCGCCGACGCGGCAGGCGAGGCCCGATGGGATCGAGGCCTGTGAGCAAGGCAACTCAGTGTTCCTTGAACGCCTTGGTCATTTCGCTCGCCGTCTCGCTTTTCTTGCGGCGCAGCCAGTTGTCGCGGATTTCGTCCTTCGACAGGAAATTGACCTGATCGATCAGAACCTCATGCACCAAAGGGGCGCCGACACGCGCGTTGACGGTATCGCGGATCGCTGCACGGAAGGCATCGAGATCGATCGTCGCCTTGTTGGTGAAGTCGATCTGCGGATTGGAATAAAGGTAAGAGTAGACCTGGTCGGTGATCAGCGCCTCCGCCGGAATCGACAGCTTCTTTATCTGCTCGGGTTCGACCGTGTAGACGAGCTTGGTCAGGAAATAGCCGCCGATCTGGGAATCGCGGATCAGCGGCACCGAAATGATGTCGGTCTTGACGTAGTCGAGGCCGCCCAGCATCGGCTTCGGCTTTTCGCCGACACCCTTTTCGCCCGCAGCCTGGAACGAATAGAACACGGCGCCGAGCGTGGCGGCGCAGATCCAGACGGCGATGGCGATGACCTTGATCATCGGGCCCTGCTATCCCCTTGGTCATTCCCTTGCGATGGCAACGCGGCACTGCGCTGTTGCCTGGGCAGGATCGCCGATCTGTCCCTTGCGTTCGGCATCATGCCTTCGCCCAGCCGAACTCGCCGGCGGAATAGGTGCCGTCGGTTTCGGCGCGCTGGATGGCGTGCCGCAACAGGCTGGCGACTTCGTTGACCGCGCTGAGGTGCGCCAGGATCGCCGCCTCGTTCTTCGCCAGCTTCTGGCGCAGTCGGGTCAGGCCCTCGCGATGCTGTTCGAGGAACTCGGCTTCGCTGCCGCCTTTCATGGCGCGAGTCAGCTCGTAGAGGTAGCGGCTCTTGCGGGCGTTCGACGCCTTGAGATCGTAGTTGGTGGCGGTGCGGATGCCGGCCGTCTCTTCCTCGACCACTTCCTCGATGCGGCCGATGATGGCGGCGAGGTTGCCAGGCCGCGCGAACGGGATCGGCGCTTCCGACGCGGTCGTGCGGGCTGGCAGGTTGGGGGTGAATTCCGAAAAGTCGGCCATGAAAATCCCGGTCTGGTTAGATTGAAACTCGGATACGCACTATCTGCTTGGTTGGAGCATGATCTTCCCAAAACCGGTTCCCGGTTCCGGGACATGCCCTAGATCTTGATGTCTGTCTTGATGGTGGTCTCGTCACCGGTGATCGACCGCGCCGCCCTGCGCTGCAATTCATGCACCAGCGAGGTCGACAGGCTGTTCTGTTGATCGATCTCGGTCTTTTCCGGCCCGCCCGAAACCGGCCCGACCGGCACGACGCGCTTGCCTTCGAGATAGTGGTCGGCAAGCATCGACTTGGCGATGCCGATGCCGCCGCGTTCGGCCATGACGTCGGCCACCCGCTCGGCAAGCTGCGATTTCCACATGTCGCCGGCTAGGCCCTTGCCATAGACGCCTTCGGTGTCCTTGGGCAGCATGTTCTGGATGAAGGTCTGCAGCACCATCGCCTCGAACTTCTTGAATTTTTTGGCGGGATCGGTTGAGGCGGCAGCCTTGTCGGCGGTGGCGCGCGACAGGAT
>NZ_RZRQ01000523.1:0-2801 GCF_003997785.1 Mesorhizobium sp. M7D.F.Ca.US.004.01.2.1
GTGCGGGCGGCGGCACCGCTGCCCGCACTTCGGGCACTGTCGGCGGGACGGGAGCAGGCGGCGGCCTGGTTGAGGCCTCGAACTGCTGCGGCGTCAGGATGTCGACCGACACCCGCTCTTCCTCCAGCCGTTTCGGCGGCTTCGGCAGCGGCATCACGGCCAGCATCGCAGCGAGAAGCGCGTGGAGAGCGACCGCGGCGGAAATGCCCCAAGGCGAAGCCTCGTTTCGAAGCGTGACGACGACCGGGTCACGCAAACCCGCTATTCCCGCTCTTTGCGCAGCTTCGCCCAATAATCGAGCCGCTTCCTGATGTCGCGCTCGAAGCCGCGCTCGGGCGGATCATAGAAGGTCTGGCGGCCCATCTTCTCGGGAAAGTAATCCTGCCCCGAAAAGGCATCCGGCTCGTCATGGTCGTAACGATAGCCGGCGCCGTAATCCTCCTCTTTCATCAGCTTGGTCGGCGCGTTGAGGATGTGCTTGGGCGGCAGCAGCGAGCCATGTTCCTTCGCGGCCCGCGTGGCCGCTTTGAAAGCGTTGTAGACGGCGTTGGATTTGGGTGCGGTGGCGAGATAGACGGTGGCCTCGGCAAAGGCGAGTTCGCCCTCGGGCGAGCCAAGATAGTCGTAGGCGTCCTTGGCGGCGTTGGCGACGACAAGCGCCTGCGGGTCGGCAAGGCCGATGTCCTCCATCGCCATGCGCACCAGCCGGCGGCCGAGATAGAGCGGATCCTCGCCGGCATCGAACATACGCGCAAGATAGTAGAGCGCCGCATCGGGGTCCGAACCGCGCACCGATTTGTGCAGCGCCGAGATCAGATTGTAGTGGCCGTCCTGGCCCTTGTCATAAATCGGCGCGCGGCGCTGCACGATGCGCTGCAATCCCTCGGGATTGAAGACCTCGCCGGGCTTTGCCGCCCGCCAGACTTCCTCTGCGAGGGTAAGAGAGGCGCGGCCGTCGCCATCGCTCATGCGGATCAGCATGGCGCGCGCCTCGTCGTCGAGCGGCAGCGCCCTGCCCTCGGTCTCCTCGGCCCGCGTCATCAGCTTGGCGATGCTCTCCTCGCCAAGCGAATGGAAGACCAGAACGCGCGCGCGGGATAACAAGGCCGCATTCAGTTCGAAGGACGGGTTTTCGGTCGTGGCGCCAACCAGCACGACGGTTCCGTCTTCCATGACAGGGAGGAAACTGTCCTGCTGGGCGCGGTTGAAGCGATGGATCTCGTCGACGAACAGCAAGGTCTGGCGGCCATTGGCGCGGCGTAGCTTGGCTGCTTCGAACACCTTCTTCAGGTCGGCGACACCGGAAAAGACCGCTGATATCTGCTCGAAGGCCAGGCTGGTTTCGCCGGCGAGCAGCCGCGCCACCGTGGTCTTGCCGGTACCGGGCGGACCCCAGAAGATCATTGAGCCGAGCGAACCAGAACCAATCAGCCTGGTCAGCGCGCCGTCAGGGCCGGTCAGATGCTCCTGGCCGACGACCTCGCCAAGATTCTTGGGCCGCAGCCTGTCGGCCAGCGGCCTCCCAAGCGGCGCCTTTTCCGGTTCATCGACGCTGAACAGATCGGCCATGCACTTCTTTTTCGTTGGAGCATGAGCCCGAATTCATGGGTCGTGCTCTAATAACGCAACACCTGACGCAGTATCTGCCCGCCACGCTCTACGGTAAAGCGCCACCAGCGCGTATCCGTCTTGGCCGCCTGCTCCAGGGTCGCGGCGGTATCGATGGTGGTGCCGTTCACTTCGCGCACGATGTCGCCCGGCTGGAAACCGAAATCGGCGGCCGGCGAATCGCGGTTGATGTCGACCACGGTGACGCCCTTGATGTCGGTGCGCAGGCCAAGCTTCTGGGCGAGCCGAGGCGATAGTTCCGCGACCTTGGCGCCTGAGAACGGGCTGCGGCCGTGCAGCGTCACTTCGGCAGCCTTCATGCCTTCCGGAGCGCGCTCCAGCGCGATGTCCATCGCCGCTTGCTGGCCTTTGGTCAGAACCGCGAAATTCGCGGTGGTGCCTATCGACAGCGTCGCCATCCGGTAGTCCAGAGCTTCGATGCTTTCGACCGGCTTGCCGTTGAGCTGCAGCACGACGTCACCGGGCTTGAGCCCTGCCTTGGCGGCCGGTCCGGTCGCCTCGACGGACGAGACCAGTGCACCGGTCGGCTTCTCCATGCCGAGCGATTCGGCGATCTGCGGCGTCACCGCTTCGAACTCGGCGCCGATATAGGGCCGCTCGAAGAAGTCGAGCCCGGCCTTGGCCGCGTCGGCAAAGGCGCGAACCATGTTCGAGGGAATGGCAAAGCCAATGCCGATTGAGCCGCCGCTGCGGCTGTAGATGGCCGTGTTGATGCCGACCAGCTGGCCGCCCATGTTGATCAGCGCACCGCCGGAATTGCCCGGATTGATTGCGGCGTCGGTCTGGATGAAGAAGCTTGAGTCGGAAACACCGATATGGCTACGGGCAAGTGCCGAGACGATACCGCTGGTGGTGGTCTGACCGACGCCAAAGGGGTTGCCGATGGCCAGCAGCAGATCGCCGACCTCGAGCGCATCGGAATCGCCGATGGCAATGACCGGAAACGGCTTGTCCGAGGTGATCTTGAGCACGGCAAGGTCGAGCGTCTCGTCCTTGAGCAGCACCTTGCTGTCGAACTCGCGCCCGTCCGCGGTCGCCACCTTGACCTGATCGGCATCCTTGATGACGTGGTAATTGGTGACCACGACGCCGGTCGGGTCGACCAGCACGCCGGAACCCAAGGAAGACTGCGCCCGCGGCTGCGAACGACCGAAGAATTCCTCGAAGAAGGG
>NZ_RZRQ01000524.1:0-2800 GCF_003997785.1 Mesorhizobium sp. M7D.F.Ca.US.004.01.2.1
CACCGACAGCGAGGACACCGAGGCGGTGATGCGCGAACTCTACGCGCCGTTCAACCGCAACCACGAGAAGATGATCGTGATGGACGTGCGCAGCGCCGAATTCACCAAATACGCCGCCAATTGCATGCTGGCGACCAAGATCAGCTTCATGAACGAGATGGCCAACCTGGCCGAGCAGCTTGGTGCCGACATCGAGGAGGTCCGCAAGGGCATCGGCAGCGATCCGCGCATCGGCTACCATTTCATCTATCCGGGTCTTGGTTATGGCGGCTCGTGCTTCCCAAAGGACGTGCGGGCGCTGATCAAGACCGCCGAAGGCGTCAAGTTCGACGCCAAGCTGCTGCGCGCCGTCGAGGAGCGCAACAACGCACAGAAATCGGTTCTCTTCGACAAGGTGGACCGCTATTTCAAGGGCAATCTCAAAGGCAAGACCTTTGCGCTTTGGGGCCTGGCCTTCAAGCCCAACACCGACGACATGCGTGAGGCTCCGGCGCGTGTGCTGATGGAAGCGCTGTGGAAGGCTGGTGCCAATGTGCAGGCCTATGATCCCGAGGCAATGCAGGAATGCCAGGCCATCTACGGGCTGCGCGACGACCTGCTTCTGTGCGGCACCAAGGAGGCGGCCCTGCGCGGCGCCGATGCGCTGCTGATCGCCACTGAATGGAAGAGTTTTCGCGCGCCCTCCTTCGACGCGATGAAAGACGCGCTCACCACGCCGATCATCTTCGATGGCCGCAACCTCTATGACCCCAAGGTCATCGCCCGCCACGGCATCGAATATCACTCGATCGGCAGAATGGCGGCATGAGACCGGGGAGGGACAGACGGATGCAGGACCGGTCCGTAGACCGCCGACGGGCGCCAGGACTGAGCGCGTATTTCTGTGTGGAGTTGTAGCTGATGGTGCTGGACGTAAAGCCAGAACAAATCACCAAGGATCATTTCGATCTCATCGCGATCGGTTCCGGCTTCGGTTCGGCCTTCTTCCTGCATGAGTTCGCCAAGCGGCGAAAGGCACGCATTCTGGTGCTGGAGTGGGGCCGCCACAACACCCATGAATGGCAGCTCGAGCAGAACGCTAACACGGATATCGACGACGAGACGACCTACAAGACCAACTCCGACAAGCCGTGGAATTACACGATCGGACTGGGCGGCGGGACCAACTGCTGGTTCGCGCAGACGCCAAGGTTCCATCCCAACGACTTCAGGCTGAAAAGCACCTACGGCATCGGCAATGACTGGCCGATCAGCTATGACGATGTCGAGCCGTTCTACTGCGACGCCGAAGACATCATGTCGATCTCCGGCGATCCCGACATGGCGGCGATGCTGCCGCGCTCGAAGCCGTTTCCGCAACCGCCGCATCGCATGTCGACACCGGACCGGATGATGAAGGCGGCGCAGCCCGGCCAGCACTTCGTCATGCCAACCGCGCGGGCGCGGCTGCCGACATCGCAGCGCACCTCGTGCTGTGCCAATCTGCGCTGCTGGCTGTGTCCGGTCGACGCCAAATTCACCGTCAACAACGGGTTGATGCATGTCTTCGAGCACCCCGACATCTCGGTCTGTCTCGGTGCGGAAGTGCGTCGGCTCGATCACGTCGGAGGTGCGGTCCGTTCGGTCACGTTCACGCATGACGGCAAGGAATACCAGGTCAGCGGCGATCTCTTCATTCTCGGCGCCAATGCCATCCAGAGCGCGGCGATCATGCTACGCTCCGGCCTGGGCGGCGAATTCGTCGGCCGCGGCCTGCATGAATCCTACGGCTGGAATTTCGAGGTCTATCTCGACGGCGTCGACAATTTCGACGGCAGCACCATCACCACCGGCCTGAATTTCGGCCTCTATGACGGTCCGCACCGATCGGAGCACGCGGCGGCACTTGTCTATTTCGAGAACCGCTGGCAGCACGGAATGCGTGCCGAAAAGGGGCGGCTGCGCCAGGCGCTGCCGCTTGTCGTGGTCACCGAAAACCTGCTCGATCCTGAGAATTTCGTCACGCTTGACGCGGATGAGAATGCCTTCGTCAGCTTCAAGGCGCCATCGGACTACGCGGTGAAGGGCATGGCGCGCGCGCTGGAGAAATTGCCTGACCTTTTGGCGCCGCTGCCGGTCGAAAAGCTCTTCGATCGTGGCATCCGGCCGACCGAATCGCATGTCCAGGGCACGCTGAGGATGGGCACCGGCCCGGCCGATTCGGTGATCGACAGCGGCATGATCCACCACCAGCTCAGAAATCTGGTCGTCGTCGGCACCAGCACCTATCCGAGCTGCTCCTGCGCCAACCCGAGCCTGACCGCGGCAGCGCTGTCCTTGCGGGCGGCGGGTCGGATCGCGTGAAAGGAGGTATCGGATGATCGAGATTTCCAGACGCTCCGCCCTGGCCATCGTGGCTGGCGGAGTGGTTTCGACAGGAGTCGCCTACGCCGCCGTTTCCTCATTCTCGGACGAGGATCTGGTGCGCGTCACGCTCGAAAAATACCTTGGCAAGTTGAACATCCGCATCGAACATCTGCAGCAGTTCGTGCTGGAGTTCCGCAACCGGAATCCGTGGAACTTTCCAAGCGAAAAACTGAGCGACGCCGTCACTCTTGTGGAGGAGCTCAAATTGGGCGCCGCGCGCCGTCTGCTGCCTCGGCAGAAGCGGGAGGATTTGGCGCATTTCGACCGCTGGGTCATCGCCGAATTCCATATGCTGACGGACTACGCCTGGCGCAGTTCGCCCAACGACCCGATCCGGTTTACCGGCTGGCAATCCTGTACCAATCCCTTCGCCAATCTGGAGCCGCCGAAACTT
>NZ_RZRQ01000525.1:0-2766 GCF_003997785.1 Mesorhizobium sp. M7D.F.Ca.US.004.01.2.1
GACCGAGCCGGCGCGCAGGCGGTTGGCCAGTTGGTGCGCCTTGCCGAGGTCGCGGGTGAAGACGCCGGCGCCCAGCCCATAAGGCGTGTCGTTGCCGCGCCGCACCACCTCGTCCAGCGTGTCGAACGGCAGCGCCGAGATCACCGGGCCGAAGATTTCTTCCCGGGCAATGCGCATGTCGTCGGTGACGCCGGAAAAGACGCTCGGCGCGATGAAATTGCCTGACCCAAGCGCACCTTCGGTGATGCGGTTGCCGCCGGTGACCAGCCTGGCGCCCTGCCTGGTGCCGTCTTCGATGAAACCGGTGACGCGTTCGAGCTGCCTCAGCGAAATCAGCGGCCCGATCTCGGTCTCGGGGTCGGCGCCGTCGCCGATCCTGAGTTTCGCCGCATAGGCCGAGACCCGCTCGACGAATTCGTCATAGATCGGCCGTTCGACGAACAGCCGCGAGCCGGCGATGCAGATCTGGCCGGAATTGGCGAACACCGACATCGCCGCGATCGGCACGGCGCGCTCGAGATCGGCATCGGCGCAGACGATGACCGGCGACTTACCGCCGAGCTCCAGCGAGACGCGCTTCATGTTGCCGGCCGAGGCGCGCAGGATGTTCTGGCCAGTCGCTGTCGAGCCGGTGAAGACGATCTTGTCGACATCCATATGGGCGGCAAGCGGCGCGCCGGCTTCCGCACCCGTGCCGGTGACGACGTTGACGACGCCGGGCGGCACGCCGGCCTCCATCATCAGCGCACCGATCAAAAGCGGCGTCAGCGGCGCTTCCTCGGAAGGCTTCAGCACGATGGTGCAGCCGGTCGCCAGCGCCGGGCCGATCTTCCAGATCGAGGCGGCAGTCGGCGCATTCCAAGGAATGATCGCGCCGACGACGCCGACCGGCTCCTTGCGCGTGTAGGAGATGATCTCGCCCGGCAGCGAATTACCGATCGTGTGGCCGTGGATCGACGTCGCCATGCCGGCATAAAAGCGCAGCATGCCGAGCACGCGGTTCTTGTTGGCCAGCGTGCGCACGATGGGCATGCCCATATCCGTGGTGTCGGAAAGCGCGATCTCCTCCCAATGGCGCTCCATCAGGTCGGCGATCTTCAACAACAGCACCTGGCGCTCATAGGGCTTGAACCGGCTCCACGGCCCGTCGAAGGCGCGCCGGGCCGCCGCCACGGCGAGGTCGATATCGCCTGAATCGGACAACGGCACGGTACCGATCACGGTGCCGGTGGCGGGGTTGCGCGTCTCAAAGGTCCGGCCGCTGAGCGCGTCGCACCAAGCGCCGTCGATCAGCATCTTGCGGTGCCGGCCATCGATGGGCGTATGCAGCGGCAAGTCTCTCACCGGTACGGTCATGCTCGTGTCCTCAGAACCTAGCGGGCGGCCCAGATGAGACCCCGCTCGACAATCAAGGCCATTTCCGGCACCGCGAACTCGTCGGCATTGTGTCCGAGAGCGCTGTAGAAAACCTTGCCCGCCCCATAGCGACGCTTCCAGACGACCGGCATGACGACGCCGCCTATCCCCGGGAAATGCGCGTCGGTGAAAATGGTCGTGGCCAGCACCTCGTTGCTCGGATCGACATGCATGTAATACTGCTCCGACCGGTAGGCGAAATCACTGACGCCCGATGTGATCGGGTCGTCCGGCCTAGTGACGGCGACCCTGTAGTCGATGATGTCGCCGGGATGCGCGACCCATTGGCCGCCGGTCATGAACTGATAGTCGGGCTCGTTGCGAAAACTGTCGCCCATTGTGCCGTGAAAGCCGCCGAGCCCGCTTCCCCCACGAACGGCAAGTGTCAGGTTCTGCAGTTCGGCCTTCTCGATCGTCGACATCGTGATGACCGGCACGATGAGATCGAAGGAAGCAAGCTGCGGATCGGCGAACATCGCCGTGCCCTCGCCCAGCGTGACGTCGAACCCGTTGCGCTCAAGCAGCGCACGGATGATTTTGGCGCTCTGCTCCGGTGTGTGGCCTTCCCAGCCGCCCCAGGCAATCAGGGCCTTCTTCGGCATGGTTTTACCTCCCTGGAGCACTCCGTCCTGATCGATCCGGCGTCAGCGCCAGCCCAGCGCCGGCGCGACATGGGTCAGGATCGCCTCGATGACATGCGCATTGTAGTCGACGCCGAGCTGGTTCGGAACGGTGAGCAGCAGCGTGTCGGCCTCAGTGATCGCCTCATCCTGCGCCAATTCCTTGATCAGCACATCCGGTTCGGCCGCGTAGCTGCGCCCGAAGATCGCCTTGGTGTTCTCCTCGATGAAGCCGATCTGGTCGCGGCTCTCATTGCCGCGTCCGAAATAGGCGCGGTCGCGATCGTCGACCAGCGCAAAGATGCTGCGGCTGACCGAGACGCGCGGCTCACGCTTGTGACCGGCCGCCTTCCAGGCCTCGCGATAGATGCGGATCTGCTCGGCCTGCTGGATGTGGAACGGCTTGCCGCTCTCGTCGAATTTGAGCGTCGAGCTTTGCAGGTTCATGCCAAGCTTCGCCGCCCATTCCGACGTGGCATTGGTGGCCGCCCCCCACCAGATCCGCTCGCGCAAACCCTCCGAATGCGGCTCGAGGCGCAAGAGGCCGGGTGGATTGGGGAACATTGGCCGCGGATTGGGTTGGGCGAACCCCTCGCCGCGCAGCGTCTCGAGGAAGACCTCGGCGTGATGCCGCGCCATGTCGGCGTCGCTCTGGCCTTCCGGCGGCACGTAGCCGAAATGGCGCCAGCCATCGATCACCTGCTCGGGCGAGCCACGGCTGATGCCAAGC
>NZ_RZRQ01000526.1:0-2756 GCF_003997785.1 Mesorhizobium sp. M7D.F.Ca.US.004.01.2.1
CGCGAGGCCAGTTCAGCCATATCAGCGCGCCTACGAGCACCACGCCGAGGCCGACCAGGGCGATTTTGGTACCCACACCCGCACCGCGGCGCGCCACCGTCGGGCTGCCGTCCAGTTGGTTATAATCGATCTGGGTCATCCCCGCCCTCCGCTGGACCCGAACAGGGTGGAACCGCCTGTTAGTTTCGTTGGACCGTAGACCTGCTCGACTGGATCGATGGCGTTGGGTCGAGCCCGGTTGTATAGGCAGAGCGTCTTGCCATCGGCTCGCAAGGTGAATTGCCGTGCCACCTTGTCGATGACGGTGTATTTGCCCTGAGTGCGAACGTTGACCAGAGACTCATGGCGGTTGTCGTCGACCACGAAAATCGCTGGAATGTCACCCTTGAATTCCAGAAACACCTTGGTGCCGTCGTCGAATACGGTGCGTGGCTTCAGGCTGTCATCGCCTTTGTACGCATAGTCGTAATTGAGATCGGCATAGTTCAGGTCCTTCAAATCCGGATCGGCGGCGCTCTCCTTGGCCTGTGAGAGCAGGCGCGCGTTAATATCCTCGTCCGGGTATTTGAACCGGACCTGGAAGGATGCCCGGTCCCGGGCGTTGTCAGTCGCCTGCAGCAGCAGGGAATAGACACGACGGTTGGTGACAACGTTGACATTGGTCCACGCATCGCGCTCCAGCGGCTTGACGAAGAGGAATCGCGATCCGCGTTTGGGGATGATCGACCAGCCTTTCGTGTCGCCGGCGGAGACGGTTTCGATGACTTCGGTCGGACTGAGTTCGACCATGGTTGAAATACCGAGAGCGGCGCGCACCGTGGTCACGTCGTCGTTGTTGAAGGTGACATATCGGATGCGGCCATCGCGTGCGGCCGCGCCGTGGATCGTCCCGAGCAGAAGGGCGGTCGCCAGGGCGAGTCTCACGCGCCATCTCATTGCAGGCTCCCCGCAGCCGGCGCCGATTCCTGGTCGCGGCGGTAATCCGTGATCTGAAATCCCAACGGGTTGTCGAAACGCCATTCGTTCTTGAGCGGTGTTGAGGTGTAGCGGAACTTTATCACCGCCACCCAATTGTCGGCGGTGGATGAATTGTCCCGCCGCGTCGTCGTGGCAAAGCGCACCGAGGCCGTGTTGCGATTGAGCAGGGAAACCGACTTGATCTCGACCGCTACAGTGACATTGCGGCCATAGGTCTTGTCGAGCGATTGCGGATTTGCTGGCGTGTACAGCCATGTCAAATCCTTGGACGCCGCGTCGGTGGAGTACAGCTGCGCCAGGTCGTAATTCTGTTTCAGTTCACGGGAATCGTAGGTTTCGCGGGCCCTGATGTAGCGCACAAGATTGGCCGCCGTGACGGCCTCGTTCTGCGATAAATCTCCAGGCTTGAGCGCGCGCATGATCTCGAGGTAGCCCGTCGATTTGTCGACCTCTACAACGTACGGTTCGAACTGCCGGAGTGGCAGGATCAGCACGAGCGCCAGCAGCGACAGCACCGCAACCAGTCCCGAAATGCCGCTGACGACCCACGCCAATGTACGCGATCGGCGCATTGACCTGTGCGTGTCGTCTTCCCAGGTCGCGCCTGCCCTGTAATAGCGCTTGTCGACGAGTTCGCGGCTGCTGCTAGCAGGTGTTTCCATTGAGATTGACACTTTAGTATTGCCTCGTTTGCGCGACGATCCCGATCCCGATCGAGGGCCGCGATCGGTGATCATTCTTGTGTTCTAGGCCAGAGGCCTGGAGTTATCGCGCGCACCTTGCTGGATGGCGGTCCGGGTTGCGGCATCGGCCCTGGCTGCTCGCGAAGATCGAAAACTGTTTGTCGCGAGCTGCCGGGCGCCCCGAGCGGCGCGGCCTGCGGCCCATCGCGCGCCGGAATAGCGCACGGCATTCCTGCCGAACGTCCCATATGAGTAGCGAGCGCCCATGGTGCTGAGATACCCCCTCGTGCCACCCGCCGATCTACAAGTTGATTGCGGCGATGGAAGCTCCGGGTTTTGACTGGCCGACCTGTCCGCAAGCCAACTCCAGCGCGGCGAGATTTGAGAAGTATGAGGATTGTCCGTCTGGCTGGCAAGCAGTTGGCAGCTCCGAATCCGATCGGCCGGGCTTAGGTCAAGAACGGAACATCTGCCGCATCGCGGCCGATAGGCTCTCCTTGCCCGTTGTTTTCAAAAGCAACGCCCTCGGCGGGCATCATGGAGACGGTTCACGTCCGGTCCAAATCGAAATCGACGGTAAGGTGGTTGCGGCAACAATCCAGACCGCGGGAAACGATCGAGGGCATTCCCTTGGTAATGGCCCCACTTACTACACCATCCCTCGACCGATGCGCGGAAAGCCCTGGTTTATCGAGTATGATGACGCGAACGGCGTGCGCCAGAAAAGCTGGTTCACTCTCAACATCCCATGAGCCAGGCGATCACGCAGGACGAGGTGCTACGACGGTGACAATTTCAGGGAGGTTTGAAGTGTTCAAGGCGCTTCTCCTGTCCGCTGTGATTATGAACACAGGCACAGTGTTGGCGGTGGCTGGTCAGAGCGACAAGCCGCGATCAAACGTGGATAACCCTATGTGGCCGGCTTCACTGAAATGGGACTGCAAGACCGCAGCCAAAATCGTATGCGAGCGCGATGGCAGTTGTTCGGTGGCTGAGGACCACACTGGATTTGTGCTGAACTACGGCAGCAACGAAGCCGAGTTTCCGGCCAGCAATGTCAGGATCAAACGCCACTATCAACAGACCGTGCAGGGG
>NZ_RZRQ01000527.1:0-2749 GCF_003997785.1 Mesorhizobium sp. M7D.F.Ca.US.004.01.2.1
CACCAGGATCGAGGGCGATCCGGTCAAGCCCGGTGACAAGACCGCCGAAACGCAAGTGCCCAAAGTCAAAGCCGTACCGCCTGTCGCGGCCGCGCCGCTCGAGCCGCTAGCCAAGGACGCGACAGGCAAGCAGGCCGCGAACCCCGCCACGGCAATGGCCAAGGCCGGCGACACGAAGCCAAGCGAGATCAAACCGGGCGAGACCAAGCCGGGCGACACCAAGGACGCGAATGCGGCCAAGGTCGAGGCCGATGCGCAAAAGCCTGCCAAGCCCGACACCGACGAGAAGGCGCCGACCGCGGCTGCCGTCAAGGCCGCAGCCGACGTCAAGCGGCAGTTGGCCGATGCCTTCAAGCCCGGCGACAAGCTGCACGACGGCGTCTCCGTCGAAGCCACAGACAAGGGCGTCGTCATCTCGATCACCGACCAGCTCGACTTCGGCATGTTCGAGGTTGGCTCGGCGCTGCCGAGCCGCGAACTGGTACTGGCGATGGAGAAGATCGGCCGCATCGTCAACAGCCAGAAGGGCACCATCAGCATCAACGGCCACACTGACGCCCGGCCGTTCCGCAGCGACAGCTACGACAATTGGCGACTGTCGACGGCGCGCGCGCATTCCGCTTACTACATGCTCGTGCGCGGTGGCGTCGACGAACGCCGCATCACCGAGGTCGCCGGCTTCGCCGATCGCCAGCCGAAGGATCCCGCAGATCCATTGTCGGCCGTGAACCGCCGCATCGAAATCCTGATGGCGACTGGCGGATGAGGCGAGCGGCCGTCACCAGCCGGTTGATTGGCCTGTTGCTGCTGACCGGCGGATACCCTTCGGCCGGCTTTGCCCAGGATGCGCTGCAGCCGTATCAACTGGTGCGCTCGCTGCAGCTGATCCAGGATCGCATAGCCGCCGGCGATCATGCCGCCCTGCCGATGCAGGCCAAGCTGCTGGAGATGGCGGATGCGCGCCTGCGCGCGGCGGATGCCGAGGATTACAAGGATCCCAAGAACTTTCGCGCCCTGCTTGTCTACGGCATGAGCGGCGGAAACCCGATCACCGTCGAAGCCGCCACGTCGCGCGCCACGACGGACCCGCAAAGCCTTGCCATAGCCAAAGGCGTTATCGACTACCTCAACGGCCGGCCCGGCGAGGCTATCGAAGTCTTGGGGCCGATCGATCCCATGGCGCTGCCTCCCGATCTCGGCGCTTTCCTTGCCCTGGTCAAAGGCTCGCTGCTTGCCGGCGACCAGCCGGCGGCCGCACTCGGTCTGCTCGACGAGGCAAGATTGCTCAGCCCCGGCACGCTGGTCGAGGAAGCCGCACTTCGCCGTTCGGTCGGCATTGCAGTCGCGCAAGGCGACGCGGCACGCTTCGCGCTTGCCTCCACCCAGTATGTCGAGCGCTACCTCTATTCGCCCTATGCCAGCCAGTTCGCCGACTCCTTCGTCTCCGGTGTCATCGCGCTGCATATGTCGATCAGCCAGGACAAGCTGGGCGACATCACCTCGATGATGGATCCCGAGCGCGAGAAGGTGATCTATCTGCGCATCGCCCGCCGCGCCGCGATCGACGGCCTGAACGAGCTGTCGGCTTTTGCTTCGGCGCGGGCCGAGCAGGGTCGTGGCGGCAACACCAACCAGGACGATCCACGCGCCCTGCTCTATGCCAGCCTTTCCACGGTCACCTCGGGCACCATCGAGGACGTTCGCGCCAAGCTTGGCAAGATCGACCGCACCAGGCTGTCGGAAGGCGACCGCGCCTTGCTCGACGCTGCTCAGGCCATTGCCGGCGAGGTGGTCGCGCCGCCCGCCGCCCTTCCCGAGGAAAAGCCTGCCCCTGGTGCGGCCGTGCAACCACTGGCGCCCAAAATCACCACGGCGCAAGGCGCCGATGACAGCGGGCTGCCACCGGTCGAAGGCGCGATCGCGGAGCAGCCTGCCGCCACCGCGGCCTCCGGCGGGCCAACCGCCAATGCGCCGGACACGGCGGCGGTTGCAGCCACATCCGCCGAAGCAGCGACTGTCACGCCGGTCTCGGCACCGTCGCCTGCAGCCGGTCCCGAGCCCACCGATCCGACCGACGCCGCCATGACCAGAACACGTCGACAGCTCGACCTGATCGACCAAATGCTTGGAGCCGCCCCCAAATGACCACCAGCCTCGGCTCGGCCCTGCCAGGATTTGCCTCGACGCGTGCGACGCCGGAGCAGCCGGCTGCGAATGGCAGGAATGACGACGCCGGCTTCGGCAAGATGCTGCGCGGCGACACAGTCCCTACCCGCCCGGAACGGCAGCCGCGGACCGAGGCGGGATCGCACGACCAGCGCTGGGGCAAGCTCGCTGCCGGCCTTGCCGGGCATACCGGCAAGACCGAACCGGCATCGGCTGCCCCCGGAAAGACAGCCTCGGCCAAGGTGCCGACCGTGAAAATCGGCAAGGACAATCTGGAAACAAAGGCGCACAAGGACGATGCCGACGCCGAAGAGACGGCGCCGGACGGCGATGCCGTGCCGCTTCAGGACGACCTGTCGCTACTGATCGCGTTTCATGACTTGCGCCATTTCTCGACGTCGACCAAGGCGGCCGGGCGCGACGCGGCAGCCGCCGAGAGCCCATCGGACCCGGCGCTCGACGGACAAGCTCCGCTGCCGAAGACCTATCGATCAAAATCCACGGCCGGACGCGAGGCCGTCGAAACCATGTCGAAGCCGGAGCAAGTGTCGATCGTCGACGGGCCTTTGACGGAGCTTAACGC
>NZ_RZRQ01000528.1:0-2743 GCF_003997785.1 Mesorhizobium sp. M7D.F.Ca.US.004.01.2.1
GATGGAGACTGCGGCGGCGAGGATGGAGAGTTTCATCAATTTGTCCTTTGTTTCGTCTTCGCGGCATTGCGCCGTTCCATGCCATTTAGCCTGATGCGGTCGGGGACAATTTGCGCTGGCGCAAACTCAAGATAAGAAAGGTCTCCCGCACGACTAATGCGGAACCCTAAGGCCGTGAGGAATCCGCTTGGCTGCGCTGGACCGATCGCTGATTTCGCGACTGCCGCTCTTCCAGGGTCTGACGCCCGACGAGCAGAGCGAGATCCTGCGAGATGCGCGGTCGTCTCGCTATGCCAAGGAGACGGCGATCTTCGCGCAGGAAGCCGAGGCTCATTCCTTCTTCGTGCTGATCGCCGGGCACATCCGTGTCGTTCGCACCACGCCGGACGGACAACAGGTCATCGCCAGATACATCAGCGAAGGCGAGATCTTTGGCGTCGCCGCGGCACTTGGCCGGACGACCTACCCAGCCAGCGCGGTCGCGGCGGTAGACTGCGTGGTGCTGGCCTGGCCAAACGCTCTGTGGCCCGATCTGGCGAGACGCTTCCCCGTGTTTGGGGCGGCCACCTACAGGACGGTTGGAAGCAGGCTGCAGGAGACGCAGACGCGGGTAGTGGAGATGTCGACGGAACAGGTGGAGCAGCGGGTTGCGCATGCGCTGCTGCGATTGGCAAACCAGACCGGCCGAAAGACCGATAGCGGCATCGAAATCGACTTCCCGATCTCGAGGCAGGACATTGCCGAGATGACGGGGACGACGCTTCACACGGTCAGCCGGCTGCTGAGCAAGTGGGAGGAGAAAGGGATCATCGTCAGCGGGCGCCAGAAGGTCACGGTCAAGGATGCGCATCGCCTTGTGGTTCTGGCCGAGAACCGGGACAAGGGCTGACCGTCACCGTTTTCCTCGAACGGCCGCTTCGAGTTCGACAAGAAAGTCGCCCTCATCGATCCGATGTTCCCGGCATGCTTCGGCCACGGTATGGAATGTGCCGATCGGACACCCGACGCAGAGCATCTTGTATCTCAGCACCACAGCCACCGTTGTCGGCCATTTCGTCATGATTTCGTCAACGACCATGTCCGGGTCGATCGAACTGCGCTGTTTCACGATGAGGTCTCCGCGTTTTGCGAGGCCCTCTTCATAAATCGCCTTCGGGCCGCCTTCGTTGCAGTTTCGCAATCTGAAAATGATTCAGATCAAGACACGGCACGCGTGACCTCGATAAGCAAAGGATAAAGTGTCTGAGGAGGCTGGCATGCAAGCCAAAACCATAATGACCACGCCGGTCGTTGCAATAGATCCGTCTGCGTCGATCGCCGATGCGGCCGGATTGATGCTCTCCAGCAAGATCAGCGGGCTTCCCGTCATTCGCATCGACGGCGTTCTGGTGGGCATTATCAGCGAGGGCGATTTCCTGCGCCGCGGAGAGCTGGGCACGCAGCGCAAGCGCCCACGCTGGCTGGAATTTCTTGTCAGCCCGGGAAGAGTTGCCGAAGAATATGTCCTCGCCAACGGAAGGCGGGTCGAGGAGGTGATGACCGACAGCGTCGTCACGGCATCCCCCAATGCATCGCTTGCCGAGGTCGTCGAGTTGATGACGCATCACCGCATCAAACGCGTCCCGATCGTCGACGGTGGTAAAGTTGTCGGCATGATTGCCCGCTCCGATCTTCTTCGTGCGCTGCTTCACACGCAGCCAACCTCAACTCCGACGACCATTGACGACGAACAGATACGCCAGAGCATCGTCGCGGAGCTTGCAGCGCAGAAATGGGCTGGCAAGGACCTGATCAATGTCACTGTCGACAAAGGGATCGTAAAACTGAGCGGCGCCATCTTCGACGAACGCGAGCGCCAGGCAGCCATCGTAGCGGCCGAAAACGTCGCCGGCGTCAAAGGCGTTGAGGACAATCTATTTTGCGCCGAGCCGTTGTCCGTCATCCTGGTCTCGTAGCCAAGGGGCTACCACCGACATTTTCCCGAGGCGAACTGTGCGTAGCCGCTCGACGTTCTAACGCTGGCCGGCCACATGCTGCAGCCGTGCGATCAGGTCGCGGTTGCGGCAATAATCTGGCGGAGCATCGGCTTGCTCGTTTTGGTCGAGCCAAGTCGAGCATTCGTCTTGATGGCCGCAGGATCGGCAGCGATTGACCGCCCGATCGGTGACGGCTGCATGGTCCGGCACCACTTTCAACTGCCTGTCGACACCAAGTTTGCGCATCATGCGACCCATCAACGCGGCCCTGGCGTCGACTGAAATC
Organism: Mesorhizobium sp. M7D.F.Ca.US.004.01.2.1; assembly: GCF_003997785.1. Taxonomy (NCBI): domain Bacteria; kingdom Pseudomonadati; phylum Pseudomonadota; class Alphaproteobacteria; order Hyphomicrobiales; family Phyllobacteriaceae; genus Mesorhizobium; species Mesorhizobium sp. M7D.F.Ca.US.004.01.2.1. Next base: position 2,263 of record NZ_RZRQ01000528.1, read on the forward strand.
AGGTAATCGAGAAAGCTCATCTTGGTCACTCCTGCCTTTTGAGAATCATAGCCATGCAGGCGGCCAACGACTTGATCTCGGTCAACAGACGGAGCCGTTGCCAAGCCAAGGCGGCGAAAGGGGTGAATTGAAGTTCCTGAACCCACCCGCCGCGCACTCGACTGCTGGGACGTCGACCCATCAATACGACATGAAGCGGTTGATGCCGCTTTCCTCGATCAGCGAGCGCGTGACCCCGCCGAACGCCCATTCCCGCAGACGGCTGTGCCCATAGGCACCCGAGACGATCAGGTCCGCATGGATCGACCGCGCAAATGTCAGCAACCGGTTGCCGTCAGCCTCGCCGGCAATCAATTCGGTTCGGGACTTGATGCCATGGTGTTCGAGAAAAACCGCGACATCGGCGAGGCTGTCGCGGATGCTCTCGTCGCGGTCGGTATCTATTGTGGCAACGACCACTTCGTTAGCCGTGACCAAGAAA
>NZ_RZRQ01000529.1:0-2704 GCF_003997785.1 Mesorhizobium sp. M7D.F.Ca.US.004.01.2.1
AGAATTTCCGCATGCAGCAGATGGTCGACGAGACCGGCCGGCCGATCGACAAGAAATGGGAGGTCGATGCGGAAGGCCTCGCGGTCAAGGACGGGATTGCCACCGTCGGCTTCGAGCGCAACCACCGCGTCGCCCAGTTCAAGATCGACCCGGCCGACATGAAGGCGCCGTTCAAGCAGCTTGATTTCCTGGTTCCGGCCCGGGAGCTGCGCCAGAATCGCGGCTTCGAGACCGTCACCCACGCCAATGCCAACGGCCAGCACGAGGGCGGGCTGGTGGTGGTCTCCGAGAAGAGCCTCGACAAGGCCGGCAACATCTATGCCGCCATCATCGAAGGGCCGCACAAGGGCGTCTTCACCGTCAAGCGCAATGGCGATTTCGACATCACCGACGGCGCCTTCCTGCCGGATGGCGACCTGCTGCTTCTGGAGCGCAGCTTCTCGATGGCCCGCGGCGTCAAGATGCGGCTGCGGCGCATCTATGGCGAGAGTGTCGAAAAGGGCGCCGTCGCCGATGGGCCTGTGCTGCTGGAAGCCGACATGGGCTACCAGATCGACAATATGGAAGGGCTCGACGTCTGGACCCGTGACGACGGCGCGCTGATGGTGTCGCTGATCTCCGACGACAACCATTCGATCCTGCAGCGCAACCTCTATCTGGAATTCATCCTGCACCAGGATTGAGCCCCGCCACTGCCGGCTTACGTCCTGGTGGCTATCCAGATGACATGGCGCGCGCCGCGTCTGCCGTTGGCACGCGTGTTGACCTCTTCGACCGTGAAGTCTGCCTGCTTCAGCCGCCGCGAGAAGCCGCTGTCGGGGCCCTGCGACCACACCGCCAGCACACCACCCGGCTTTAGCGCGGCGCGTGCGGCGCTAAGGCCCTGCAGGCTGTAAAGCGCATCGTTGGATTTGTGGACGATGCCTTCGGGACCGTTGTCGACATCGAGCAGGATGGCGTCCCAGGCCGCGGGCTGCGAGCGTATCAGCTGGCCGACATCGGCCTCCTGGATGGTGACGCGCGGATCGTTGAGACAGCCGCCAAAGATTTCGGCCATTGGGCCGCGTGCCCAGGCGACGACGGCAGGCACCAGTTCGGCGACAACGATTCCGGCATCATTGCCCAGTTCTGTGAGTGCGGCGCGCAAGGTAAAACCCATGCCAAGCCCACCGATCAGGATTCTTGGCTGCCGATGACTGGCAATCCGCCCGCATGACAGTTTTGCCAGCGCTTCCTCGGAGCCGCTGAGGCGGCTGTTCATGAGCTCGTTGGTGCCGAGCATGATCGAGAATTCTGACCCGCGCCGCTTGAGGCGAAGTTCCTGCGCGCCATCCGGGGTCCTTGCCGAATCGAGCTGGACCCAGGGGATCATATTTTAAGCCGCAATTGCCGGCTGGCTCCAGCGGGCGGCGAGCAGCCGGTAGGGGATGAGTGCGACGACGGCGATGATCAGTTTCACCGACAGATCACCAAGCGCCCACGAAACCCAGCGCATCGCGTCGACATGGAAGACGCCCATCAACGGTGCGGTTTCGAGCGCAAAGCTGTCGTTCGGACCAGCGAAGGCAAAGGCGGCCGAGAAAGCGACGGTGAAGAACACGGCGGTGTCGAACACCGATCCGACCAGCGTGCCGATGATCGGCGCCCGCCACCAGCTCTGCCGGCGCAGCCGGTTGAAGACGGTCACATCCAGCAATTGCGCGGAAAGAAATGCCGCGCCGGAGGCCGCCGCGATCCGCACCAGCCGGTCGGCGGCGGTCTCGAATTCGATCAGGCCGTGGCGGAACAGGAAGGGCGGGACAAGGATCGAGCAGACCACCGCCGTCATGAAGCCGACAAAGACGATCCTGCGCGCCACAGTAGGCCCGTAGCGGCGGTTGGCGAGGTCGGTGACCAGAAAGGAGAAGGGGTAGGTGAAGGCGCCCCAGGTCAAAAGGTCGGCCAGCGACAGGCCGCCGACCTGGCCCTGCATCGGGAACTGCACAAGAATGTTCGACGCCACGACGACAAGTGCCATGGCGGCCACGAATGGCAAATATCGCGAGAAGGAAGTCATTTTTTTATCCTGGGTAATGGAACCAGCGGAGCGCCATGCCGAAATCGGATCACGCTCGCTTCGTATTTGAGCATCGGGTTGCCGAAACCTTGCGGATTCGATCCGATGCCAAAGGCCAACAAGAGGTTGGCCAGGGCGGTCGTCCCCCGCCTTTAAACGATGTCAGGCAGCAGGCTGCTCGGCGATCTTCTTGGCAATCTGCTTCTTCAGCAGACGCGCGCGCTGCGACAATTCCTTGACGTCGGCCTTGGCCAGGAAGGCGTCGAGGCCGCCGCGATGTTCGACCGAACGCAGCGCGTTGGCCGAGATGCGCAGGCGCACATTCTGGTTCAGCGCTTCCGAAATCAGCGTCACATTGACGAGATTCGGCAGGAAGCGACGCTTGGTCTTGTTGTTGGCGTGGCTCACATTGTTGCCGGACATGACTGCCTTGGCAGTGAGTTCGCAGGTGCGGGACATTGTTCTAACCTTCAGTTCTCGGGGTCTGCCAAACCTTTGTGCCCACGCCGGGTGGCGCGCGGTTCTGGTCAGGCGGCCTTATGGAAAAAGTTGGCGTTCCATAGTTGCATTTCGCCGGGGCGTCAAGCTCCGGCTTCCCCACGGACGCGCCCGGCATTTTCATATTAAGGCCGGAATTCATCCTATAAG
>NZ_RZRQ01000052.1:0-25423 GCF_003997785.1 Mesorhizobium sp. M7D.F.Ca.US.004.01.2.1
ACTATTACCACGCCATCCAGGTCGGCCTTCCCGCACATGCGGAGCAGCTGGGCGCCGCCTACGCGATCCCGATCCTCTACGTGCCGCTGTTGATGATCACGCACATCGCCGCATTCTATTTTCTACTACGTCCTCACCAGAACGTGACTCGCGCCATCGCAGATGGTGCGACTGCTTCCTAGAGCATAGGAGGTCCGTTTTCGGGTCCTAACGCCGCCCGCTCCGCATCTCCGACGGCCTCGGCGCTGTACCCGGCTCCTGGACGAGCGGTCCGAGCAGCACTTCTCCGAACAGCGGCTGGTAGCGGCGGCGCACGGCCGGATCCTCCTTGAAGGACAGCGCGTACTGGCCGATCTGGTGGAAATAGGTGATGCGCGCCCGCACGATGCTCTCGTCCTGCGAATAGCCCATGGCGCGGAACGACCGGATGAGCAGCTCGATGCGCAGATCGTCGATGTCCTTAACTTCCTGGGCGAGCTTTTTCGACGTCCGCGACCAATCGCGCACGGCCAAGTCGAGCAGCGGGCTGAAAGGGGCTTCATCCACCCAGACATGCACGATGTCGGTGAAGAATTGCAGGCCGTCTATGTCGTGGATCTCCCGCATTGCCCAGAACGGCGCGCAGTTGCTGTTGCGCCATTCCTGCAAGAGGCCCCCGCGAAGATCCGCCAGGCTGGCAAAATGGAAATAGAAGCTGCCGCGCGTGACCTTCAATTGCTGCGCCAGGCGGTCGATCTTGACCTCGCCGATGCCACGTTTTTCGAGCACCTTGCGCGCCGCCGCGATCCAGGCCTCGCGGCTGAGCGTCTGCCGCGCCGCTTTTGATCGCGCCGCCGGTCGAGGCGGTCTCTTCGTTTTCGCCAGCGCGCCTTTCCCGTTCATGAAATTCGAGACCTTCGTCGCCGCGTACAACGCGCATAGCCGATTCGCCAATCGAACCGGCCCCTGACTGCTTCGCAATTCTCCGTGTCACCGTCTATCGCCGGATACACATTTTCAGGGCAGTGCACTGATCCGCTCCAGCATCAGCGCGAAGAACGGAGCCGGATCGATCCGGCGCAGGACGTTGCAGTTCTTGCGGCGGCCGGTGACGTGCCACCAGTCGACGACGGTCATGCCTATGGTCTCGGGCGAGACGATATCGACCGTCACGGCGCACTGGCGCTGCTCGTAGATCTCGGGCGCCAGAAGGTAACCGGTGACGCACGCATCGTGGATGGGGCGCGCCGCCGTCGCGAATTTGTGGGTGCCGTATTGGCGATAGAAGTCGGCCATGTTGGCGGCCTCGATCGCCGCGCGACTGCCCGTGGCACGCAGGGCATCGAGCCATTCGGGCGTCATCAGGGCGGTGTAGGTGCAGTCGATGCCCGCCATCGTCACCGGGACGCCGCTGTCGAACACTTTGTGCGCGGCATGCGGATCGACGAAGATGTTGAACTCCGCGGCAGGCGTGGCATTGCCGCCTTGAAAAAAGCCGCCGCCCATCAGCACGACTTCGCGCAGCCGGGGGACGATTCTTGGCTCCATGGTCATGGCCATAGCCAGATTGGTCATCGGGCCGAGCGTGCAGACGGTCAACTCGCCTTCCGGCGCATCCATGATCGTGCGCACCAAGTAATTGACCGCGTGCTCGCTCTGCAGCGGCGTGACGGGTTCGGGCAGATCGGCGCCATCGAGGCCTGTTTCGCCGTGAACATATTCGGCCGTGATCAGCTTGCGCACCATCGGCGCCGGGCAGCCGGCATAGACCGGCACATCGGGCCGCCCGGCCAGTTCCACGACCTTGAGCGCGTTCTTCGACGTCAGGGCGAGCGGTACGTTGCCGCCGACCGTCGTGATGCCGACCACCTCGAGTTCGGCTGGCGAACCAAGCGCGAAAAGGATCGCGAACGCGTCATCCTGACCAGGATCGGTGTCGATGATTATCTTGCGTGGTGCCATTGTGCCGCGATTTTCCCGTTGCGTTCGAAAGCCTATTGCTGAGGCGATTTGGATGTGTAGAAATACAGTACTGTATCTTATGTTCAAGACAAGGTGTTCGAATGGACGCATGCGGCGACTTTTCCGAAATTCCGATCCTCGACGTGTCGGCGCTTTACGGCAGCGACCAGGATGCGATCGCTGCGACAGCGGCGACACTGCGCCGCCATCTCGAGACGATTGGGTTCCTCTATGTCGTAGGGCACCCGATCCCGCGTGCCGACGTCGAGGCGGTTCGCGAAGCCAGCAAGCGCTTCTTCGCCCTGCCCGAGGAACAGAAACTGGCGCTGAAGATCGACAGGAATTTCCGTGGCTATCTGCCCTTTGCCGGCTCGACCATCGTGACGTCGTCGGTGGCGACCGTGAGCAAGCCGAACCAGAGCGAATCGATCTTCTTCATGCACGAGGTCGAGGCCGGCGACCCCAGGGCATTGGCCGACAAGCCGTTGCAAGGCCCCAACCAGTGGCCGGACGAGGCGGCACTTGCCGGCTTCAGGCTGACGATTGAACGTTATGTCGATGAGATGAGCACGCTGGCCCGCAAGATGGTCGGCGCCATCGCCCTTTCGCTTGGGCTCCCGACCGACAGTCTCGACCGCTATTTCGATCAACCGACGACCTTCCTGCGGTTGCTGCACTATCCGACGCAGCCCCAGGAAGAGGGGCTTTTCGGCTCGGCCCCACACACCGATTACGGCTTCATCACACTGCTCGCGCAGGACAATGTCGGCGGCCTGGAAGTCAAGAACAAGGCCGGCGACTGGGTTCCCGCGCCGCCGGTCCCGGACTCCTTCGTGATGAATGTCGGCGACATTCTGGCGCGCTGGTCGAACGACCAGTTCGTCTCGACGCCGCATCGCGTCATCAACCGGTCGGGGCGCGAGCGCTATTCCCAGCCCTTCTTCTTCGACCCGTCCATGGATGAAACGATCGAAGCGCTGCCAGTCTGCGTGCCGGCCGGTAGCCGGCCGAAATATGAGCCGGTGCTTTACGGTGACTATCTGATGGAGCGCATCGACAAGAACTACCACTACCGCAAGAAAAAGGCTGCGGAAGCAGCCGGTTCATAGACGGATCAATGCGCGGCTGCGTCGGTGCGGACGCGAGGCCCGGATTGGAGAGCAGACTGCAAGAACCGTTGTAATCAAAAAAGGGGAACGAAAATGAGAGCACATTTGCAGATGGCCGGTTTGGCGCTGGCCGCACTTGCCGTGGCCTGGAGCGGACCTTCAGGTGCCGCCGAGGTGACGAAATCGGCCGAGGTCCAGCGGACCGGCATGCTGACCGTCGCCAACACGCTGGACTATGCGCCTTTCGAGTATCTCGACGCCGACGGCAAGCAGACCGGGATCATCATTGAACTGGCCGGTGAGGTGGCCAAGCTGGTCGGCGCCAAGCTGGACGTGGCGCGCACGCCTTTCCCCTCGATGATACCGGGGTTGGCGGCCGGCCGCTTCAAGGTCGCCTGGGAAACGTTCTCGGCAACGCCCGAGCGGCTCAAGCAGGTCGATTTCGTCATGTTCCTCAAGGCCGGCCTGGCTGTTTCGACTTCGCCGGACAAGAAGGCGAGCTTCAGCGGCGACACCCCGCTCTGCGGCAAGCGGATTGGCGTTTCGGCAGGCAGCGCATCGGATTTCCTGGTCGACAAGCTGAGCACGGATTGCACCGGCAAGGGCCAGGCAGCCATCGAAAAATCGGTCTTCAACTCGTCGACGGATATCGTCCAGGCGGTGCTGTCCGACCGCGTCGACGCCCGCATGGACGATGCGACCGCATCGAGCTATTTCGAGGTCACCAGCAAGGGCCAGCTCGTGGTGCTGCCGACCCTCTATGAAGTCGCGCCGCTCGGCATGGCGATCGCCAAGGACGACAAGGAGACCGCCGACATGATGGTGGGCGCACTCTCCGAGCTGTTCAAGAATGGCACTTACAAGGCTGTTCTCGACAAATATGGCATGGGCGCCTACGCAATCAAGGAGCCCTATTTCGTGGGCACCATGGAGGCGCTGCGCGCCGACTGAGGCCTTGTGCGTCCATTCGGGCGCACTTTGAGACTTTGAAAGTTCGCATCGTGCTTTTCGCACTCATGCGAGAGCGACTGTCGGCGCCCGGTCTCGTATCGGGCGCCGTTTGCGGATGAAGACCAGGAGAAGCCGAGATGGGCGTGGCCCACCCTACCGAGATACGCATCGAGCCAGGCGTCGCCGAGGCGGTTTCGCGCCTGACCGTCGTGCCGCAGCGCCGCTACGGCATCTGGGTCGGCACCGCGCTGGCCCTGTTCTTGGCGTTTCTCATCATCCGGGCCTTCGCCAGCAATCCTGCCTTTGCCTGGCCGACGGTGGTGGGCTACCTGTTGCATCCCTCTGTCATGCGCGGTCTGGGCAACACCTTGATGCTGACCGCGGTGATCATGATATTGGCGATCGTTGTCGGCACGGTCATCGCCATCATGCGCGTGTCGCCAAGCCCGGTGTTGCGTTCATTCGCTGGCCTGTACGTCTGGTTCTTCCGTGGCGTACCGGCCCTGATACAGCTGATCTTCTGGTTCAACCTGTCGCTGCTCGTGCGCGAGATCTCTTTGACCATCCCGTTTGTCGGCACGCTGTTTTCCGTGCGCACCAATGATTTCATGACGCCGTTCTTCTCCGCCGTCGTTGCCCTTTCCCTGTGCGAGGCGGGCTACATGGCCGAGATCATCAGGGCCGGCATCAAGTCGGTTCCGTCGGGCCAGGCCGAGGCGGCGAGCGCGCTTGGTATGCCCTACCGCATGATCCTGAAGCGCATCACGCTGCCACAGGCGATGCGCTTCGTGCTGCCGCCAACCGGCAACGAGGCCATCAACCTCCTGAAGATGACGTCGCTGGTGACGTTCATCGCCGTCGACGACCTGTTCTACTCGGCCCAGAGCATCTATGCGCGCACCTTCGAGACGATCCCGCTCTTGATCGTGGTCGCCTTCTGGTATCTCGCCGTAGTCAGCGTCATGTCGGTGGGACAGCATTTCCTCGAACGCCATTTCGGTCGCAGCGACACACGCCGCGATCCCATGACGATGCGCTTCCTGCGCAATGTCATCAGCCTGCGTGGCATTTCCCGATGAGCGACGTGAAGGACGAAAATCGCGCCCGCTTCGGCGTCCCAGCCGATTCCATGGTCTTCGCGCGCGGCGTGCGCAAGTCCTATGGTCCGCTCGAGGTTCTCAAGGGTGTCGATCTCGATGTGCCTGTCGGATCGGTCGCCTGCATCATCGGCCCCTCGGGTTCCGGCAAGAGCACGTTCCTGCGCTGCATCAACCATCTCGAGAAGCTCAGCGCCGGCATCCTGCTCGTCGACAGCCAGTTCGTCGGCTACGACCTCAGGGACGACAAGCTCTACGAGGTCAAGGACGACCTGCTTTGCCAGCGACGCGCCGAGACCGGCATGCTGTTCCAGTCGTTCAACCTGTTCTCCCATATGACCGTGATGGAGAACCTGATTGAGGCACCAACGCAGGTGCGGCGCATCCCACCGGACCAGGCAAAGGCCGAAGCGGAGATCCTGCTCCGGCGCGTCGGTCTCCTGGACAAGGTCGACCGGTATCCGAGGGAACTGTCCGGCGGCCAGCAGCAGCGTGTCGCCATTGCGCGGGCGATGGCGATGAAGCCGAAGGTCCTGCTGTTCGACGAGCCGACATCGGCGCTCGACCCCGAACTCGTCGGCGAGGTGTTGCAGGTCATGCGCGATCTGGCCGAAAGCGGCATGACGATGGTCGTGGTTACCCACGAGATCGGCTTTGCCCGTGAGATCGGTGATCAGCTCGTCTTCATGGATGGCGGCGTGATCATCGAACGCGGCGCTCCGCGCGAGATGATCGCCAATCCGGTATCGCCGCGAACCCGCGAGTTCCTGTCGCGAGTGCTTTGACGGCAAGAGGATCCACCAAAGAAAAAGGCGCGGGCCTCGCCCGCGCCTTCTTCGGGTTCAGGCTTTCGAAGCTTAGTCCTTCCGGAAGATGCACGCCTTGGCGACGACGCCGGTAATGGCGCTACCGATCAACGGTGCTACGATGAAGAGCAGGAGCTGGCCGATCGCGGTGCTGCCGGAAAATAGCACCAGACCGATCGACCGAAAGCATCACGCCTATCAGCAAGTCGGGCACAAGGGTTATTGACCGGCGGGGCGCCTCAAGCCGGGCTGCTTCTGGCCGCTTTGGTCAGTTCCTGCTCCAGATCGACCAGTTCCTTGCCACCCGCCATCAGATTGAGCAACTGATCACGATCAATTTCGCTTTTTGCGTAAGTGCCAGTGCTTTTGCCGCGCTTCAACAACGTGAAGCGATCGCCAACCACATAGGCGTGATGAACGTTGTGGGAAATGAAGATGACGCCGATGCCGCGCGCCTTGGACTGCACGATGAGCTTCAAAACCACGGATGCCTGATGGACTCCCAGCGCCGATGTCGGCTCATCCAGGATCAGAACCTTGGCGCCGAAGTATACGGCGCGGGCGATAGCCAGGCACTGACGCTCGCCGCCTGAAAGCGTACCGACGGGTTGCTCGGGATCGCGCAACTGGATTCCCATCGCCGCCAACTCGTCATACGCGGTGCGGTTCGCAAACTCGGTGTCAAACTGTCGGATCGGTCCGAACTTTCGCATCGGCTCGCGCCCGAGAAAAAAGTTTCGCGCCACGCTCATCAGCGGCACCAAGGCGAGGTCCTGGTAGACGGTGGCAATGCCGCTGTTGCGCGTATCGGCCGGTGAGGCAAACCTTGTGGGCTTGCCCTGTACGCGGATTTCACCTTCGTCAGGGGTGTAGACGCCGGATAGCGTCTTGATCAGCGTCGACTTGCCGGCGCCATTGTCGCCAAGCAGGCAATGCACCTCGCCGGGACATACATCGAAAGACACGTCTTTCAGCGCGACGACCGACCCAAAATACTTGCTGACCGATCTCAGTTCGACATAGGGCTCGGCCATCACCGGCTCCTCATGGCGCGGTTGCGCACATAGCTGTTGAACAGCACCGCGATGACCATCATGGCACCCATGAACAGCTTGAACCAGTCTGTGTCGATGCCGGTGTAAAAGATGCCCATTTGCACCACGCCGAAGATCAATGCCCCGAACATGGCGCCTATGGCCGATCCGTAGCCGCCGGTAAGCAACGTGCCGCCGATGACGACGGCAATGATGGCCTCGAATTCCTTCTGGGTGCCGCGTAGCGTATCGGCCGAGCCCGTGACCAGAACCTGGATCGCCGCAAAGAGCGCGGCGGCCATAGCCGTCATGACGAACAGGGTGATCTTGGTGCGTGCAACCGGCACGCCGAGGTTGCGCGCGGCATTGGCTTCACCTCCCGCAGCGAAGATCCAGTTGCCAAAGCGACTGCGTGTCAGCAACCAGGTACAGGCCAATGTCAATACGATCCACCAGACGATCGACACCGGAATTCCCGATATCGACGGCAGGCCGTCCGCACGCTTGCCAATCAGACCGATGTCCGAAAGCCAAGCGATGGGGCCGGAAAATACCTGTCCCGAGAACAAGCTGTTGAGGGGATCATTCAAGGCCAGTTCGTGCACGCCTGAAACCTGCGTTCGCCCAGATATGCCGCGCGTGAGGCCGAGCGTCAGGCCGCGCAACATGAACAAGCTTCCGAGCGTCACAATGAAGGAGGGCAATCCGGTTCTGACGACGGCGAGCCCGTTAAGCGCGCCGATGCCGCCGCAAACAGCAAAGCAAAACAGCAGGGAAAGCCAGATGGGCCAACCCCAGAATACCGAAGGGATGGCGATTAGGATTCCCGCAAACCCGATCATCGAGCCGACCGACAGGTCGAACTCACCCGCGATCATCAAAAGGGCCACGGGCGCAGCGAGAATGCCAAGCTGGGCCGAGACTTCAAGGAAATTGATGATGCCCTTGGCGCTGAAAAGTCCCGTATTTCCCGCGGTGATGGCGAAGAACACAAAGACCAGAACGGTTCCGGCCGCCGCGCCAAGCTCCGGCCTGCTCAGAAGACGGCTCAGGCGGGAGACGGAGCGGACCCGCTCGTCGCGAAGCTCTGCAGTCATGGATGCGTTACCTTCGTCAGTGAAGGCGGCCGGGCTGATGCCCGGCCGCGAACTGTCAACGCTTGCCCAGTTTTGCCAGCTCGATGACCGAGGCGGCGGTATCCTTGGTGACGAAGCCGGGCCCCGTCGGATAGTCGGCGATCGGCATGATCTTGTACTTCTTCCAAAGGTCGAACATGGCGACCGGTATATAGCCCATGGCATATTGCTGGGCGTCGATACCCCATTCCATTTTGCCGGCAACTACGGCCTGCAGGATCGTGGGAGAAAGGTCGAATGTGCCGGTTTTCACCTTGCCCGCAAGGCCCATTTCATCGAGCGCGGCCAGCGTCGGTTCGGCACCGCTGGCGCCGACCGCGAGAACGAACTGCGTATCCCCATGGGCAGTCATGTAGGCGATCACGCGGTTTTTCATTTCAGTCGGGTCAATGACGCCGTTCATCACCGGAACATCGACACCAAGACCTTTGGCGAAGCCGGCACAGCGGTCATCAAGGCTCGAATTGCCCACTTCATGATTGGCGCAGACTGCCTTGGTGAGGCCGAGCGCCTTGATGCGCTCGCCCGCCATGACGCCCGCCTGGAACTCGTCCTGGCCCATGAACAGCAGGCCGCCAAGGTCATGCGTCAGTTTGGAGCCACCGGAATCGATGACGATGACCGGGATGCCGGCGGCAATGGCATTCTTGACCGGCGCTGACAGAGCCGCTGCGTCGGGGATCGAAACAACCATTCCGTCAGGCTTCGAGGCTGCAATGGCGTCTATCATCTGCGCCATCTTGGCCATGTCGAAGGTTTCGGGCGCCAGATATTCAGCCTTGACCCCCAGGGTCTTGGCCGCGTCGTCCATGCCGTTCTTCACGACCGACCAATACGGGTCGCCGCTCTGGCCGTGAGTCACAAATACCACGCGCGTATCGTCGGCGGCCGCAAGGCTCGTGGCCGCTGTCATCAGTGTGACGCCGGCCAAAAGGCCGAGCGCAGGCTTTATTAATTTCGCGAGCGAAAACATAGAACCTCCTGTTTGTTTTCCGCCGCCGCAGTTACGGCCGGCAGTCCAGTTGCCCCTTCAGTCCAGTTTCATTCATCAGCACTGGTTCCTTGGAGGCCGCATCGCGGCCTCGATCATTCCATGACGGTAAATCCGGCTCCCCTGGCCATGCGCGAGAGATTTTGGAATCCCATTGTCGCATAGGTCAGCGGGTTGGCCTTGTTGGGATCCTGCTCGGCCTCGACGACCATCCAGCCACTATAGCCGTTGTCGGCAAGCACCCGCAAAATGGCCGGGTAATCGATGAACCCGTCGCCGGGGACCGTGAAGATCCCTTCCATGACCGCGCCCATGAAACTCATGTCGCCTGCGCGGGCACGATCAAGGACGGCTTTGCGCGCGTCCTTGCAATGCACATGCACGACGCGTTTGACATGCGCCTTGATCAAAGCCAGCGGGTCGCCGCCTGAGAAGATCGAATGGCCGGTGTCGTAGAGAAGTCCGACCGCCTCGCCGGTGTGCCGCATCAGCGAGCCCACCTCGGCATCGGTCTCGACGATAGTCCCCATATGGTGATGAAAGGCCATGCGCACGCCGAGATCCGCCATTCTCTCGGCCAGCGCGGTCAGTTTTCTGCCGTAGGCCGGCCATTCCTCAGTGCCAAGAGCCGGGCGCTGCGAGATCGGCCCCCAAATGGCATTGTGGCGCCCTCGCGAGGTGTCTGCATAGACGACATGGGTCGAGCCCATATCCTTCAGAAGCTGGAGATGCGGCGTGATCGCATCCATTTCCGCGCCGACATCCTTCTCGTCGCAACGGCCATCATACCAGCCGGAGATCACGGCAAGTCCATACTGCTCCATGATCGGCTTCAGTTCAGCCGACCGGCGCGGAAACTTGCCGCCAAGCTCGGTGCCGGAATAGCCGGCCTGTTTGGTTTCGCGAAGACAGACCTCGAGTGGCGTATCGCCGCCGAGTTCCGGCACATCGTCGTTGGTCCAGGTGATCGGATTGATGCCGATGCGAACCTTCACGGGCGAACTCCTGATTGCTTGAGTTGGGCAAGGTGATGCCGCGTGAGGCCGACCAGAAGCACCATGTCGCGACGAGCGTGTTCGGCCGTGTTGCGCACTGGCGTGCCTTCGACGATCGCCGACCAAAAACCTTTCAACTCCTCGACGAATGCCTCTTCGTAGCCGCTGCGGATGTCGCGGCTGGAGAGCGTGTGGCCGTCGCCGGTGCGGATGGTCAGCCGCGTCGGTTGATGGTTGAGATAGGGCGAGGGGAATTCCAGCTCAAGCGAGGCGTCGTCGAAGTAGAGCGTTATGCGCTCGCGGTATTCGGGCAGCCCTGGAGTGGCGATGTGGACCATGTTCCACAATGCCTGGCCGTTGAGCAGTCGCACGGCGCCCTGTCCGCCTTCGCCTTTGGCGAACAGCCAGGCGCCGACGATTTCGCCATCGGCGATGCCGAGCGCATCAAGCAAGCCATGGATGGCGTTGACGTCGTGTACGATCGACGAACAATAGGCGCCGACGAAGCCGCGAAACGCGTTGGGATCGTCGATCCCAGGTACCGCGCGGTCCACCTGCTCGCGCTGCCTTGCTTCGGTCGAGGCAATCAATTCCGCCGCGACGTCGTCACCCCGGCAACTGGAGGCGTGCCGGATGAAGGGCCAGGCGTCGGGATCGTTGACCTCGACCGAAATGTAGCGAAGCGTCCGCGCCGTGCCCGGCAGCATTTTCAGTGCCGCCTCGTAGCTTGGGTCGAAGCGCTTCATATAGCCGACCTGGAGCACCTTTCCGGCGCGATCCCTGGCGGCGATCAATTCGTCGACGTCTTGCGCACCGTAGCAAAGCGGTTTTTCGCAGAAGACGTGCAGGCCCCTGGCGAGGGCAGCGAGACTCTGTTCCAGGTGCAACGCATCCGGCGAAGCTATGACTACGGCGTCAAGCGGCATGGCAAGAAGCTCATCGAGCTCGGCAAATGTCCTGAGGCCGAACTCCTCTTCGACAAAGGCGCGGACTTTCTGCGACGGATCATAGACCCCGAGGACCTCGAACTGCCGGTGCAACTTGAGCAGATTGGGAATGTGTTCGACCTGGGCAACGCCACCGGCACCGATCACACCCACCCTTATGCATTGCATCGGTCAGCCCCATCTGAACCTGATCGCATTTTTCTTGAGCCTAGGACTGCTTTGGTTCCATTGTTAGAACCAGATCGCTTTGATTTTTTGGAACCACAATGAAGACCAGTTTTCCGATCGACGGCATTTCACTGGATCGCGACAGCCCCGCCAATTTGCATCGGCAGCTCTATGTCCAGTTGCGTGATCTGATCGAGCAACGCGTGTTGCCGAGCGGTCACGCGCTGCCCTCGACACGGGTTATGGCGCGGGATCTGCACGTTGGCCGCAACACCGTGATTGCTGCTTGCGACCAACTGGCGCTGGAAGGCTACCTGGCCATGCGGCCGCGCAGGCCCTCAGTGGTGATGGATCTGCCAACCCGTTCGGCCGTGCAGGAACATGTCTCGGCAGCGGACGAGAACCCGATATCCTTGCGTGGGCAGACCATGCTCGCCCAACCCTACCATCATGGCCGGCCGGGCATGCTGGCCTTTCACCCCGGCATGCCGGACCCGGATAACTTTCCTTTCAACACCTGGTCCAAGCTGCTCAGTCGCCGCGCAAAATTCGCGCATATCGACCTTTTCGGAACCTATCACGTCAAAGGCTATCCCCCTCTTTGCGAAGCCATAGCTCGCTATCTCACGGCTTCGCGGGGCGTGAAGTGCAGCCCCGAACAGATCGTCGTCACCAATGGTGCCCAGTCGGCGTTCGATCTTCTGGCTCGGCTGCTGATCGATGAAGGCGACACGGTATGGATGGAGGAACCAGGATACTACGGCGCGGGTTCGGCTTTCGTCTCGGCGGGGGCGAAACTGGCCCCGCTGCGGGTGAGTAATGCAGGGTGGGACCTTGATCCACCGCCTGTCATTCCGCGCATGATTTTTGTGACGCCCTCCTGCCATCACCCTCTCGGCATAACCATGCCGATGGAACAGCGGCTCAATCTCCTGCACATGGCCGAGACCTGGCGCTCATGGATCATCGAGGATGACTATGACGGCGAATACCGCTTTCAGGGCCAGCCTATTCCAGCGCTCCAGGGCATCGGCGCGTCAGACCGCGTGGTCTATGTCGGCACCTTCGCCAAGATCCTTTTCCCCGCCATGCGGCTAGGCTTCCTGGTGGTGCCCAAGGCGATCGACCATACGATCGTCTCGGCGCTGAGCGTGACCGGCCAGTTCGCCCCCTTGCTGACCCAGGCCGCGCTGGCCGACTTCATGAATGAGGGGCATTTCACCCGCCACCTCAGGCGCATGCGGCGGCTCTATGCGGAGAGGCGGCAGTTCTTTCTGGAAAGCGCGCAAAGGCATCTCGGCGAATGGCTGGATTTCCACACGACCGAATCCGGCATCCAGGTCGTCGGCATTTTCCGCGACATATGCAGCGACAGGGCGGTCGCCGAGGCGGCGCTCCAGCAGGGCATCAATGTCTCGGCGCTGTCGATCCAGTACCGTCACGGCACGGAGCAAAACGGTCTTGTCATGGGCTTTGCGGCTGCCGATGCGCAGACAACCGAAAAGACTATGCAGAAATTTCGGACCCTCCTGAAAACCTGTTTCTCAAAAACACTTGATCTCGGGTAAAATGCCGAGACTAATCATTGTTTCGAGGCCGAGCCGTTGGCGAGAATTAGATGGGTCTATCGCCAACAAAAAAGGCGCGGACCTGGCCCGCGCCTTTCGATGCCCGAGCCTTCGAAACTCAGTCCTTCTCGAAGATGCGTGCCTTGGCGACGACGCCGGCAATGGCGCCGCCGATCAACGGTGCAACGATGAACAGCCAGAGCTGGCCGATCGCCGCAGTTCCCGAAAACAGCGCCGGGCCGATCGAGCGGGCCGGATTGAGCGACGTGCCGGTCACCGGGATGATGGCGAAATGCAACCCTGCCAGCGTCAGGCCGATGACCAGCCCGGCGAACGCCGTCGAGTGCTTTTCTGCCGTGACGCCCAGGATCACGGTGACGAAGGTGAAGGTGCCGATCACTTCCCACAGGAATGCCGAGCTGACACCCCATTTCGCCACGTCCCAGCCATTGGCGCCGAAGCCGGTGGTGTGTCCGCCAACCTGGCCGGAGACGATGATCCACAGCGCCAGCGAAGCAAGGACGCCGCCGATGATCTGCGCGATCCAGTAGGGGATGACATCCTTGGCCGGCAGCCGGCCGGCAAGGAAGACGCCGAGTGTCACCGCCGGATTGAGATGCGCGCCCGAAATGGGGCCGATCGCATAGGCCGCCGCAATGAGGCCGATGCCGAATGCCAGGCCGATGCCTTCCTGGCCGAGCGGCAGCGCACCGCCGAAGCCGCCCGTCACCACAGAAGCCGTACCGATGAACACCAATAGAAATGTGCCTAGAACTTCCGCCAGATAAGTCTTCATTGCCCTCTCCTCGTGTCGATCCGCCGGTCCACCTTTTCGCGCCGCGAATCACGACCGAAAGAGTATTCGCAACCAGAAAAGTTGGAAAGCAGAGCGGTTGTGCCGGCTGGCCTGCTTGTGCCCGCCGGTTGCGCGCTCTAGAGCAGGGCCGGAATAATTTTCTGCGTGACGGAACAAGACCATGCGACTGGGCGGACGGCTGGCTGCGGCCATCGAAGTGCTGGAAGACATCGGCCGGCGCCACCGGCCGGTGGCGGACGCGCTGAAGGATTGGGGCCTGTCGCATCGCTTTGCCGGCGGCGGCGACCGTGCGGCGATCGGCAACATCGTCTACGACGCCTTGCGCCACAAGCGTTCCGCCGGCTGGCTGCTGGGCGAGGACACGCCGCGCGCCATCGGCTTCGGCGCGCTGCTGCTCGAATGGGGCCAGACGGCCCAGTCGCTCAACGACGCGCTCGATGGCGACAAGTTCGCACCGCCGCTGCTGAGCGCCGCAGAGCTTCAGGCAATTGCCGATCGCCGCCTTGCCGATGCGCCGGACGCGGTGCGGGCGGATGTTCCTGACTGGTGCGCGCCGCTTTTCGAGCGAGCCTTTGGCTCCAGCTGGGCCGATGAGGGTGCGGCGCTGGCGACACGCCCGCCGCTCGACCTCAGGGTCAACACCTTGCAGGCCAATCGCGACAAGGTGCTGGCCGAACTGACGGGAACCGGCGCGAAACCCGCCGCTATCGCGAAGCAAGGCATCCGCATCCCGCCGATCGACGGCGACGGCAGGCACCCGAACGTCCAGGCCGAGCCGGCCTTCCAGAAAGGCTGGTTCGAGGTCCAGGACGAAGGCTCGCAGATCGCGGCCGCCCTTGCCGGGGCCGAAGCCGGCATGCAGGTGCTGGATTTCTGCGCCGGCGCCGGCGGCAAGACACTGGCCCTGTCGGCTTCGATGGACAACCGAGGCCAGATCTTTGCCCACGATGCCGAAAAGGCGCGGCTGGCGCCGATCTTCGACCGCATCCGCCGTTCTGAAAATCGCAATGTCCAGATCGTCACCAAGCCGGCCGAACTCGCCCCGCTCGGCAACCACATGGACATTGTGCTGGTCGATGCGCCCTGCACCGGCAGCGGCACCTGGCGGCGGCGTCCCGACGCCAAATGGCGACTGACGCAAAGACAGCTCGATGCCCGCAAGGGTGAGCAGCAGGTGATCCTCGATGCGGCCAGGGTCTATGTCAAACCGGGTGGCCTGCTGGTCTACATCACCTGCTCGGTCTTCGATGAGGAGAATGGCGAGCAGGTCGCGGCCTTCCGGGAGCGCAACAGCGGTTTTGTCCCGGTCGACCATCGCGCCCTCTGGGACAGCCGTTTTCCCGGCCATGAGGCAGCCGCACGCATCGGTGCAAAAGGCGACATCTCGCTGTCGCCGGCACTGAGCGGCACCGACGGGTTTTACTTCTGCGCATTGCGCAGGTCGGCTTGAACCCGTTGGATATCGCCAATCCCTGACCGATGCGTGCCACCGGCCGGAAGACGAGGCCGATTGCTGCAGTGCAGCAAAAGCATTTGCCTGCCGCTCATGCCTCTGCAATAAGCTTATCCGCATAAAGGAAGGCAGCGGCCATGGCAGCAAAGATCGTACCCGCCCCGGACTATGAAGATCGCGTCAGGACCTCCTTCGCGCGTCAGAAGGCGATGGCCACGATCGGCGCCGAACTGACACTGGTGACGCCCGGCATCATCGAGATCGAGATGCCCTATTCGGCAGCACTCACCCAGCAGCACGGCTTTCTGCACGCCGGCGTGATTTCGACGGCGCTGGATTCGGCCTGCGGCTATGCGGCGTTTTCGCTGATGCCCGAAAACTCCGGCGTGCTGACCATCGAGTTCAAGGTCAATCTGCTGGCGCCGGGCAGGGGCGAGCGCTTCCTGTTTCGCGGCTCGGTGACCAAACCCGGCCGCACCATCATCGTTGCCGACGGCCAGGCCTATGCCTTCGCCGCCGACGGCGAAGCCAAACTGATTGCTACGATGACCGGCACGATGATGACCGTGGTTGGCCGCGACGGCATAGAAGGGTGAGTGGCCGGTTCGCCGCAGGCGAATTCATCGTGCCAGTGGCACGATGAAAGGCCGCGAACGCCGGGAGCTGCCGCAGGCAGCGGGTCCCAGTGAGCGGCGGTACAGATAAGCAGGTGATTGGGTAGAGAGGAATAGATCATGGCCGGTAAAGTGTCGCGCCTGTCGGGCAAGGACGTCCTCTTCGTCATGGCGGCGCAAGCCGAATACGGCCCACACCTCAAACAACTGTTCACGCCGCTGATGACAGGCGTCGGTCCTGTCGAGGCCGGCGTCAGGCTGGGCGCGGAACTCTCCTGGTTGAAATCGCAAAAGGCACTGCCTGACCTCGTCGTGTCGCTCGGCTCAGCCGGCAGCCGGACGCTGGAACAGACGGAAATCTACCAGGCCGTTTCGGTCAGCTATCGCGACATCGATGCCTCGCCGCTCGGCTTCGAGAAAGGGGCGACCCCATTCCTCGATCTGCCGGTGACCGTGCCATTGCCGTTTAGGATTCCTGATGTAAGGGAGGCGACGCTGTCGACCGGCGGCGCGATCGTCACCGGTGCGGCCTATGATGCGATCGCCGCCGATATGGTCGACATGGAGACCTTCGCTTGCCTGCGCGCCTGCCAGCTGTTCGACATCCCGCTGATCGGGCTGCGCGGCATTTCCGACGGCGCGGCCGATCTCAGGCACGTTGGCGACTGGACCGAGTATCTGCATGTCATCGACGAAAGGCTGGCCGGCGCGGTCGGGCTGCTGGAACAGGCGATCGGCGACGGCCTGCTCAGCGCCTGACCGCACATCGGATCAAGCCGCCAAGCTCGCTGGATCGCCAAAATCGATGCGTGAAATGCGCCCACGCACGGCGCCGTTTGCATCGACATAGTCGATTGCTCCCGGCGAATGATCGAGTTTCCAGGAGCCGGTGGGACCGCCTTTCCATTCGACTTTGTAGCCGTCGTCGAGCAGCGTCCAAAGCCCATGGAAAAGGGTGCCATCCGGCAGCAGCATATGCGCCCGGTTCTCGTTTTCGTAGTGGATGAAGGCGTCCTTGCCGCCCATGTCGATGACATGCGTGGTGCCAATCATGATAACGGCTAGCGTGTTCTTGTCGAGAATTGTCATGGTCCCTGTCCACCTGCTTGAGTTCGAATGAGCCTCGACGGCTTGCTTGTCGTCAAGTACCTTGACCATAGGGAGTTGGGATAAAATGGTCAAGGAGCTTGACGAAAAAGCCGAAACACTGCCTGATCACGTCGGCTGGCGGCTATGGCAGGCAAGCCGTGCCTGGCAGGCCGAATTCGCCGCCGCGATGCGGGCCGCCGGTCACGGCTGGTTCACCGAAGCGCGCGCCGGACTGCTTGGACACATCAGCAGGAGCGGCGTGCGCCAGTCGGCGTTGATCGAGCGCTCGGCAATCTCCAAGCAGGCGATACAGCAACTGCTCGACGGCCTCGAGGCGGAGGGCATCGTCGAGCGTCTGCCTGATCCGCAAGATGGCCGCGGCAAGCTGGTGCGCTACACGCGCAAGGGGCTGGATGCCTTGCGCGATGGCGATCGTGTCAAGATGGAGATTGAGCGGGGCTATATTGGTCGCATAGGCGAGGAGCGGTTCACGGCGCTGATGGGCGCTTTGCGGGCGCTTGCGGCCGGACAGGCTGCTGCAATGGATGAAGACGCTGGCCCTGAAGGTGAAGTCGTGGAATCGAAGTGACAGCCAGGCCTCGCAACCCATTGCGCCGACTCATTTCTTTCTCTAAACGCTCGCCATGAAAACAGCCAATCATCCTGACACCGTCCTGATTGTCGATTTCGGCAGCCAGTTTACCCAGCTCATCGCCCGCCGCATCCGCGAGGCAGGTGTGTTTTCCGAGATCGTGCCGTTCCAGTCGGCCGAAGCGGCGTTCAAGCGCATCAATCCGAAGGCTGTCATCCTGTCCGGTGGCCCCGCTTCGACCGGCGATATAGGCAGCCCACGCGCGCCGCAGATCGTCTTTGACGCCGGCGTCCCGGTGCTTGGCATCTGCTATGGCCAGATGGCCATGTGCGTGCAGATGGGCGGCGTCGCCGAAAGCTCCGACCATCGCGAGTTCGGCCGCGCCTTCGTCGAGATCCAGAAGGACAGCCCGCTGTTCGAGGGCCTGTGGGCGCCCGGCCAACGCCACCAGGTGTGGATGAGCCATGGCGACCGCGTCATCTCCTTGCCCAAGGGGTTCGAGGTGTTCGGCAAGTCGGAGGGCTCGCCCTTCGCCATCTTCGGCAACATCGAGCGCAAGATGTACGGCATCATGTTCCACCCCGAGGTGGTGCATACGCCCGACGGTGCCCGGCTGCTCAGGAACTTCGTCCACAACATCGCCGGCATCGAGGGCGACTGGACCATGCGCGCCTATCGCGAGCACGCGGTCGAGACGATCCGCAAGCAGGTCGGCAAGGGCAAGGTCATCTGTGCGCTGTCGGGTGGCGTCGATTCCTCCGTCGCCGCGCTGTTGATCCACGAGGCGGTCGGCGACCAGCTGACCTGTATCCTTGTCGACCACGGCCTGATGCGCAAGGACGAGGCCGCGGGCGTGGTGGCGATGTTCCGCGAGCACTACAATTTGCCGCTCATTCTGGTGAACGCGTCGGACCGTTTCATCGACGCCCTCGAGGGCGAGTCGGACCCGGAGAAAAAACGCAAGACCATTGGCCGGTTGTTCATCGAGGTGTTCGAGGAAGAGGCCAAGAAACTCGGCGGCGCCGAATTCCTGGCGCAGGGCACGCTCTATCCCGACGTCATCGAAAGCGTCTCCTTCACCGGCGGTCCCTCGGTGACGATCAAGTCGCACCACAATGTCGGCGGCCTGCCGGCGCGCATGAACATGCAACTGGTCGAGCCGCTGCGCGAACTGTTCAAGGACGAGGTGAGGGCGCTCGGCAAGGAGCTCGGCCTGCCCGAAAGCTTCATCGGCCGCCATCCGTTTCCCGGCCCCGGTCTCGCCATCCGCTGCCCCGGCGGCATCACCCGCGAAAAGCTGGAGATCCTGCGCGAGGCCGACGCCATCTATCTCGACGAGATCCGCAAGGCCGGCCTCTACGACGCCATCTGGCAGGCCTTCGCCGTGCTGCTGCCTGTGCAGACGGTAGGCGTGATGGGCGACGGCCGCACCTACGAGTTCGTCTGCGCGCTACGCGCCGTCACCTCGGTCGACGGCATGACGGCGGATTTCTACCACTACGACATGGCCTTCCTCGGCGCTGCCGCCACCCGCATCATCAACGAAGTCCGCGGCATCAACCGCGTCGTCTACGACGTCACCTCGAAGCCGCCGGGAACAATCGAGTGGGAATGATTCAGGCCCACCCAAACGCCGCCGAGAGCACCCCAATCTGCGACGTAACCTACTGAAAACAAAAATAAATCCTTGCAGGGACATTCGGCGACAATCGGCACGCAGAGATTGGCTTTGACGGACTGGTTGACGGACCTTCCTCGTATTGCCCACTCGAATTTTTCTAAGTACCGTCGGAGCCAATGTGGCTCGTGACGGTACTTTTTTGTGCCTTAAGGCATTGAAGAAAAAAGGAATTTCCTTTCACGCAGCCTCGAAATTGTACTGACGGTACTTTTCAGGAGGCAATGGTTATGCTGACGGACGCCGCCCTCAAGGCGTTGAAACCAAAAGAGAAAATCTACACGAGGGATCGGCGCCGCGCGCGTCGCCAGCAGCCCGAGAAGGATGGCGATAGGCGTCGCTCCGATAGGTTCAACGGCCTTCGCCGGGCCGCAAGCGGGATTTGAGCCGCACGATTGTTCGGGCAAATAGGCCCTCGTCCGCGGTCGCGCGTGCGAGCACGAGAGCGCCCTGGATTCCCAGCACGACATCCTCGGCGCTCTCCCCGGCGGCGGCGGGACCCCATCCTTGCCGGATTAGAGCGTCGCGCAAAGCCGCGATCCACTGGATGAAATATCCTGAAATCCGATCGGCAAACCGATCGCGCGTACCATCGAGGGCAAAGGCGCCCACGAGGCAAATGCGTCCACCCGAGCGGAAGTAGGAATCAACGGCGTCCCACATACGCGCAATGGCAGCGCCAGGTGGCTCGCTGCGCAGTGGCTCGAAGACATGGCGCTCAAACCAGGCACCAACATCCTCCAGTACCGCGTTCGCCATCTCCTCCTTACCGCCCGGGAAGAAGTGATAGAGGCTGCCCTTGCCCATGCCGGTCCTTTCGGTGATCCGGCTCAACGATGTCCCCTCGTAGCCAAACTCCCGGAAGACTTCGGCTACGAGGGGAATGACGTCTGGGCGCTGGTTGAGCGTCCGCATGCGATTAGCCTCGCTGCATTAGAGGCCCAGGTCAGAGAGCCCCGGGTGATCGTCCGGTCGCCGGCCGAGAGGCCAATGGAACTTGCGATCCGCTTCCTTGATCGGAAGGTCATTGATGCAGGCGAACCGTCGCTGCATCAAGCCTGCGGCATCATATTCCCAGTTCTCGTTGCCGTAAGAGCGGAACCAGTTGCCGCTGTCGTCGTGCCATTCATAGGCGTAGCGGACGGCGATCCGATTGTCATTAAAGGCCCAGAGTTCCTTGATCAGGCGGTAATCGAGTTCCTTTGCCCATTTCCGGGTGAGGAAGGCCACGATCTCGGCGCGACCGCCGGTGAATTCGGCCCGGTTCCGCCAGCGGCTGTCCGGGGTGTAGGCCTTAGACACCTTTTCAGGGTCACGGCTGTTCCATCCATCTTCCGCAAGGCGGACCTTCTGCGTTGCGCTTTCGAGGGTGAAAGGTGGGGCGATCATGCTCATTCGCGTTTTTCCTGTACCGGTTAATCCATCGTGGGTTGAACGGTACAGGGCGAACGGGTATCTCGCGCATTGTACCGATAGGTACAAAATAAACCGATCGGTACAACAATGTCAACGCCCCGTTGGCGTTGGTTGTCCGTAGGGTCGGGCCTCTATAACAAGCCGACGACGAGGTGCAGCGCCGCCACATGATGCAGGAGTGGTCGGACATGTGGGCGCGTGGGAGGGAAGGACGTAAGCGCAGCCTCGAGACTATGTCGACGAGCTTCGTCGCGCCCGTCCGATGTCGACTAAGGTGGCTGACGTCGCGAAGAAGGTCCTGAAGCGGGTGGACTGGCTGATGCCTCTGGAGCCGTTTACGGTTCCGTTGCGGCTTCGACCTGTGAAAGGGACAAATCTAGCGCATTTGCGAGTGCTGCTTTTTCATATTGCCTTCTAAAGGCGCGCCCTTTGGGGGTGCGGCAGGTCGCAACTGGCCAGATTGTTCGGATGCAACGACACACTCCCCGTGCCCTCGTTTCTTGGAACATTTCTTAGCGGAGTTCGGTCGATCCCCGATCGCCTCAATCCTGGCGGAGTCGACAGCATCTGAGTCTGAACAGCTTAAATACTAGCTGTTATATTCAGTATGCTCTGAAACAGCTTATTTTCTAGCCATTTTTGCTGTCTGTTCGTCCGGAACCTCCATCACGTGGATCGTCTTTCCCTCGCAAAGTGAGCCCACTCCGGCTTGCCATTCCCCGAGCATCCTTTCGCCGACCTGAGGGAAATCCTCGAGACGCGAAACCATCGTCCGGAATTTCCGGTTCATGGCTATAGGCCGCGCCATAGACCGACCTGACCATTTCGGGATCAGGCCGCAATAACGCCTCAGGCTCCGTCAGGATCTGCTCAGCGCCGATTGACATCACGAGCGATCCGGTTAAAAGTTGTACACCTAACCCTACAAATAATAAGAGCGGGAATAGAGTTTGATGATACTCCAACGTGCCTCCGGCGCGGTGCGCGTCGATGTCGGGGCGCTCAATCAGCGTAGCTACAGGATCGTGCGGCTGAAGCATGTGGGGCGCTGGATTGGGGCGCTTGTCGTGGTCGTGGCACTTGCGCTGCTGGTGCAGGCATTCGCGTATGGGCAGATCCATTGGGCGACAGTGGGAGAGTTCCTGACCGCCGGCGTCATTGTGCGCGGTTTTGGCAACACGCTGCTGATTTCGTTCTTCGCCATGATCATCGGCGTGTCGCTGGGCACCCTGTTTGCCATCATGCGGCTGTCGGCCAATCCGGTCACCCGCTTCGTCGCTTGGCTCTATGTCTGGGTGTTCCGGGGCACGCCGGTGATGCTGCAGCTTTTGATCTGGTTCAACATCGCGCTGGTGTTCCCGCGGCTGGTCATTCCCGGCCTCTATGAGGCGCGCATGGTCGATGTCGTCACGCCTTTCGTCGCAGCACTGCTCGGGCTCGGCATCAATGAGGGCGCCTATATGACCGAGGTGGTGCGCGGCGGCATCTCGTCGGTCGACCACGGCCAGACGGAAGCCGCCAAGACGCTGGGCATGTCCCGCTTTCAGACGCTGCGGCGCATCATCTTGCCGCAGGCCATGCGGCTGATCATTCCGGTGATGGGCAATTCGGCGATCGGCATGCTGAAATTCTCCTCGCTCGCCGCCGCCATCTCGATGGGCGAGATGCTGAACGCGGCGCAGCAGATCTATTTCATCAATGGCGCGGTCATCGAACTGCTGTTCGTCTGCGGCATCTGGTACCTCGCCGGCACCACCGTGCTCAGCATCGTCCAGTATTACATCGAGCAGCATTTCGGGCGCGGCGTGGCCGGCACGCCGGCGAAATTCTCCTTCCGCCTGCCGTTCAGGAGCAACACGCCACTGTCGGGCGGCGTCGAGGAGTCCAAGGCATGACCACCATCGTCAAGGCCATCAATGTCCGCAAGAGTTTCGGCGCGCACCAGGTGCTGCGCGGCGTCGACTTCGAGGTCGAAAACGGCGAGGTGCTGTGCATCCTCGGGCCTTCCGGCGGCGGCAAGAGCACGCTTTTGCGCTGCATCAACCATCTGGAGGACCTTAATGACGGCGTCATCTGGGTGGACGGCGAGATCATCGGCTACGAGCTCAAGGGCAGCACGCTGCACGAACTGCCGCCGCGCCTGCTGCGCATGCAGCAGCGCGAGATCGGCATGGTGTTCCAGCACTTCAACCTGTTTCCGCACATGACAGCGCTGGAAAACGTCATCGAAGGGCCGGTCACCGTGCGCAAGGAGCCGAAGGCGCAAGCCGAGGCGCGCGGGCGGGAGCTGCTGACCTCCGTCGGGCTCGCCGACCATTGCGGCGCCTATCCGGTGCAGCTTTCGGGCGGCCAGAAGCAGCGCGTGGCGATCGCGCGCTCGCTGGCCATGAAGCCGAAGATCATGCTGTTCGACGAACCGACCTCGGCGCTTGACCCGGAGCTGGTCGGCGAGGTGCTGGACGTGATGCGCGCGCTCGCCGCCACTGGCACGACGATGATCGTCGTCACCCACGAGATCGCCTTCGCCCGCGATGTCGCCGACCGCGTCGCGATCATGGTCGACGGCGAGATCCGTGAAATGGGCCCGCCCGCCGAGGTGCTGGCCAATCCCAAGGACGCAAGGGTGCGCAGCTTCCTCAGCCGCGTGCTCTCCTGAACGACCCTCCACCCTCTTTCCGCAATATCTTCAAAACAGCAAGGAGCCTGAAATGACGACTTCCACCGCCGCGACCATCTCGCGGATTCTCGCCTGCGCCATGGTTTCGCTGGGCGTGCTGGCATCCGCCGCCTCCGCCGGCACTGACGATAAACTGCGTGCAATGCTGCCGGCCAAGGTGCGCGACAGCGGCGCACTGAACATCGCCATCAGCCTTGCCTATCCGCCGATGGAATATTCGGACGCTGGCTCCACCGATCTCAAGGGCGCCGACATCGACATGGCCAAGGAAGTCGCGGACCGTCTCGGGCTGAAGCCGAACTTCCAGAACGTCGAGTTTCCACAGCTGATCACCTCGGTGACCACCGGCCGCGCCGACATGATCTGGACCGCGTTTTCCGATCTGACCGAGCGTCAGACGCAGCTTGATTTCATCGACTATTTCCAGACCGGCAACCAGCTCTATTCGATGGTGAAGAACCAGGAGACCATCAAGTCGGTCAAGGACCTCTGCGGCAAGGCCGTCGCGGTAGCCACCGGCACAAGCTGGGTGGGCCTGGTCGAGCGCGTCGGCAAGGAAACCTGCACGCAAGGCTCGCCGCTGACCGTGTTGCAGCTGCCGACCGAGGCCGAGCACATCTTGCAGATGAAGCAGGATCGCGCGCAGGCCTCGATCATGGGTTTCGAGGGCATCCTCGAACTGCAGAAACAGAAGCCGGGCGAGTTCTATACGATCGGCGATCTGCTCGAGCCCGGCCACTATGGCATTGCTTTTGCCAAAGACTCTGGCGATCTGCAGAAGGCGGTCAAGGCAACGCTGGAGGCCATGAAGGCTGACGGCACCTATGTCGCGATCCTCGACCGTTATGGACTAAAGAACGCCGCGGTGCCGGAATTCACCGTCAACGCCGGCAGGTAAGGGGCGCCTGATGGCTGACTTGATCGTTCTTGATCCGCACGCACCGATTCCGCTGTACACGCAGCTCTACCGGATCCTGCGGCTGCGGATTCTCGAAGGGCAGTACGCGGAAGGGGATGCCATCCCCTCCGAGAACGTGCTGCGCGACGAGCACGGCATCACCAGGAGCACTGTCCGCAAGGCCATCGCGCTCTTGGTGAACGAGGGGCTGGTGCGCCAGTTTCGCGGCAAGGGAACGATCGTCAGCTACGCGCCGATCAACAACAGCGTCTGGAACTTTGGCGGCTTCACCGACTATTCGCGGGCGCGCGGGCAGCGCCCCGTCACTTCCTTGCTGGAGCAGGCAACGGAGGACGGGGCGAACGGGCCGGTGCTGAAGCTGGTGCGTGCCCGCGGCATCGCCGTCGAGGACGTGACGCTGTTCCTCAACCTCGACACGTCCTGGCTGTCGCTGAAGCGCTATCCCGGTCTCGACATCTTCGATTTCGAGAAACAGTCGCTCTACCAGGTGCTGCGCGACCATTACGGGGTCTCGCCGGCCCGCTCGGAACTGACGCTATCGGTGGTGGCGCCTTCCGCGCTGACCACAAAAGTGTTCGGCGACGGGCTCGACGTGCCTGGCTTTCTCTGCGCCACCGGCGACGTGTTCAGCAGCATCGACGAGCTGGTGGAAAGAACCTCTGTCATCTACTCGCCGACGCTGGAAATGCGCGTCGGTACCTCGTGGAGCACGGGCAACGGCCAGCCGCCGGGCGCCTGATTACGCAGGCGCGCCGCTGCCAGACAGAATCAGGCGGCGCGCTTAAATCCTTGTTTTGACATGCGTCATCGCGCCCGCCGGCCGGCGATCCTGGGAGGAGGATATGCGGGGCAGCGACAAAAATTCACCATCTCAGCTTGATTGGAAATTGCTTTGGACTCCCGCTTCGAACAGACCTTCGCCACGCCCAAACCCATTCTCGGCATGCTGCACCTGACCGGCGCGACGCCGGCCGAGCGGCTCGCCATTGCGCGGCGTGAAGCCGAAATCCTGCTGGCCAACGGCGTCGACGGCGTCATCGTCGAAAACTATTTTGGCGACAAGGACGACGTCCGCGGCGTGCTGGAATGGCTGGAGGCGCGCCAGCCGGACGCGCTGGTCGGGCTCAACGTGCTGCGCGATCATCATCTGGCGTTCGAGCTCGCCCGCCAGTTTCGCGTCGACTTCATCCAGATGGATTCGGTCGCCGGCCACCTGCGCCCGGACGAGGACGCGGATTTCGCCGCCGAGTTGAAGGAGCTTCGTGAAGGCGCCAATGCCTTGCTGCTTGGCGGCGTGCGGTTCAAGTACCAGCCGGTCAATTCCGGCCGCACCGAGGAGGAAGATTTGCTTCTGGGCATGCAGCGCTGCGATGCCTTTGTCGTCACCAGCGACGCCACCGGCCAGGAGACCGACCTCGAAAAAGT